>CAMKJU010000056.1 GCA_946413265.1 uncultured Lentisphaerota bacterium | reverse complement strand
CGCCCGCCGCAAGGGCGCACTTGAGGAAGTCTTTACGTGAGGTTCTCATTTATCTTTCCTTTCTTTGTCTGGATGAAATCTCTTAAGCCCTGCATGCGTCAAAGCCCACGTGCAGGACGGCTGCAATAATACCATAACCCGCCGCCCATGCGCAAGGCAAAACAAGTCGTCATTCGGACGCACCTATCACCTCGCGGATGTCGACGTCGTTGCGCAGGTCGAGCATCGGACGCGCCTTCTCAATCTCGCCGAGGAGCAACTTGTAGTCGGGATCGTCCTTGCCTTTGAAGATTCCCTTCGCAAGGCCTTCCTTGAGCCACGGGTTGCGTTCGGGGCGGTCATAGCGCACGTAGAACTGGTGCGGCAGCTTCACGCCCTTGCGCTTCTCGATGTCCGCCTTCACGTCGAGCAGGGACTTCGGCAGCACGCGACGGCATCCGCGCAGGTCGTTCTGACGACTCTGCGACGTGCCGTAGAACGGCACGTTGAGATCGATCCAGAGATGGATGCGCAGACGCTCGTCATCTGTGAGGCGCACGCGCGGCTTGCCGTCCTTGCCGGGATGGCCCGACGCGACGACCTGCGAGAGCTTGCTCACGGGACTGCCCCACGTCTTCGGCGTAATCCAGAGGATGTTCTCCTCAAGACCGTTGAAGGTGGGAATCCAGCTCGTATACGGGTTCTTCCCGAAGTTCTTCATGTACGCCCGCACGTCGCCGCCGCTCTCCGCGCCCGTGCCCTTCCGCGCGAGGTTTTCGTAGGCCACGTTGAAGTAGTCAGTGCGGTCACCCGTGAGCTCCGGTTCGGGCGCGCCGTCGTTCCCGCTGTGGCACTTCACGCAGTGTCGGTTGAGGACGGGTTGGACATTGCGCGGGAAGCTGAAACCGTTGTCGCTGCCCCACGTGGGCGGGACAAGACGGGCAGGCGGACGCTGCGCGGCGACAGATTTCCCAATCTGCGCGGGAGAAATGGAGACGTAGTTCCTGTCCGCATGGCACCCGATGCAGCTCTGCCGCTCGCCCGGCATGAAGTGCGTGAACGTGCGCATCCGCTGTACGGCGCGCCCTTCCGCGTCGAGCGGGAGGAAGTAGATCGGCACGTTCGCAGGCGCAAGGAAGTGCGCACTGCCGTCCGCCTCCACGTCCGCAAAACCCCACACGCGCTTCGGCGCGTAGGTGGCACCGCAGCTCACCACGGGGAACTGGAAACCGAACTGCCTGAGGCGCGTCTCGGCGCGGATGTCTTTCTCCATCTCCTGAATGACGGCGAGGCGCTTGATCTCGCCGCGCTTCACATGTCCTTCAAGGCCGATGTAGACATCCTGCACCACCACTTCCGCGAACGGCCCCGCGTCCGCCTTCCGCACGTTCGCGCGCTGTGCCACAGGCTTCGCCCGCGGCGCGAGCGGCTGCGGAGAATACCAGCCGAGGCCGTCTCCCGGCGGCAGGAGAAGCGTGCGCACCGCATCCGAATCAAAGTGGCGCAGCTGGATTTCGCCGCCCTTCGAGACAAGGTAGCGTTCGCGATCCACGGGATAGGTCGTGGTGTAGGGTCCGCGGACCCCGTTGCCACGGATACCGTCCTCCACGGGCGGCACCTTCACCTCCGGCGTGAGGTTGCGGATCGCCTTCTGCGCGTTGCCGCCGAGCGACACGTCGATGAGCCCCACCGCGCCGCTGCACGGACCATTGTGCGACGTCATGATGCAGAGGAACGTGTTGGGACGCCCCGGCACGTCGTACGCGAACATGAACGTGGCGGGCGAGAGGACGCGGTTGCCGAACACGCCGGAAAGGCCCGTGCCGTCCGGCTGGATCGCCCACAGACTCTGGATCGGGATCGCCGGACGGTCCACGTACTCCCAGCGGCTGAAGAGGATGCGTCCGTCGCCCATCACGGATGGCGTGAAGTCGGTGAGGTAGTTCGCGGAAAGGCGCGCAACGTTCTTGCCATCGGCGTCCGCGCGGTAGAGGACCGGCGAAGTCGAAGTCCAGCAGTACGCGAACGCGGGCTTGCGGTCGCTCGTGAACGCGATGCCGCCGTCCGGCAGCCAGCAGGCGTTCTGGTTGTTGCAGGGGCCGGAGATGATCTTTTGAAGGCCCGTACCGTCCGCGTTGATGCGCCAGATCGCGAAGGATTCAGACATCGTACGCTTCCAGCTGAAGAGAATCTGCTTTCCGTCGTACGAGACCTGTGCATCCAGCACAATGCCATCCGTCGCATCAACAAGCCGCCGCACCTCGCCCTTCGCGAAATCGGCCACGTACAGTCCGCCGCCCTTCGACAGCCCCTCCACGTGGTAGGTATAGACGTGCGAGGGTTTGAGGTTGCGACGCTGCACCACGACCATCGCGCCGCCCGGCACGACGTCCGGCGGAGGGCACGACAAGCGTGCCCCTCCCGGACGATCCTCCTTCTTCGCGTGGCGGAAGCGGACCTTGAGGCTCTTCACCGCCACAGCCGAATCGGGCAGCGTGCATTTCACCGTCTCGTACTTCTTCCAGTCCCCCGTGTACGGACAAAACACCGTGCACAGCAGCGTCCCGCCGTCCGCGTCGTACAGTTCCATGCAGGAATCCTGCATCCCGGACGACACGTGGAACTCCAGCGCACGCGCCTCCGGCGTGGAGAAGTCGAATCCGCGATAGACGCAGTTCGCGCCTTCTCGCAGATGCCCGATCTCTAGTCCCCACTTCGTCTGATAGCCGTCGCCCAAGCCTTGCCGCTCAACGGCGGCCGCGCCGGGTATCGTACGCCCCGCCGATGTTATGCCGGCGAGGTTCATCAGACACTGCCCCGGACGCGTCTTCACCCCCTGCTCAAGGAAGTCCGCGAGCGGATATGTTTCCGCAGCGTGCATCATGCACGCTGCCGCCATCGCGAAAATAAAGACGCCGTTTTTCATGGAGGATCACCCGATAGTTGCTGCCTTTGAAGATGTCTTGAAGTCGTATGCGCCGAGGATGCGGAACGATTCGTCCGCCGCCGTCACCATCATCAGACGGTAGGACTTCCCATCCGGCGCGACGTCCACCACCGCATGAGCCCCAGCGAACGATTCCGGCGCGACGTCCTTCATCCACGCCTCTGCCGCGTCCTCCTTCCGCCGTTTTTCGGGGAACAGTCCCGGCGCGTAGAGGCATGGCCAGCCGCCCTTTGCGAGACGGCGCACTGCGTCGCGCGTCATGTGCGCCTGATGCCAGACACCAGCGAGGATGACGCGCGCGCGAAGCGCGTTCACGAGCTTGTCGGGCATGGAGTGGTGTCCGTGGTGGTTGGCCTTGGCGACGTCCACCTGCGGGCATTCTGCCGCGAGGATATCCTCGATCTCCACGCGCTTGCCGTCCGCGCCCTTCACGCTGCCCTGGAAATCGCCGGCCGTGAAGTAGCGGAAGTCGCCCAGCGACAGCACGAAGCCAACGGACATCTCGTTCTCGCCGAACTTCGACCGGGGTCTGTCGAACTTCCCGAGATCAAGCACCGTCCCATCGCGTTTCAATATTTCACCTCTGGCGCAGAGCGGCGTGAACGAGAACTTGCCGCCGCCGCCGTGCAGCTGGCGTATCTGGTCGCTGCCCTTCTCAAGACGGAAGCGCTCGACCTTGATGCCGCGCCTTTCCGCCTCTGCATAGACCTCCTTGACGTGTTTCACGGTCCAGTCGTCGAAATTGTCGGCACGCGGCGCAGGATCGTTCATGTTCGGCCACGAGCGGTCTATGAACGTCGTGAAGTCGAGCATGTCCATCGCCTGTCCGATTCCGCTTATGCTGTACTTGCCGTTGGCGCTCCGCCCCGCGTTGAATGGCAGCCCGCCCGCGTGGTCACTGTGGTAGTGGGTAAGGAGGAAGTAGTCGACCTTCTTGCCGTTGGGGTTCTCGCGCAGGACGTATCGCGATATCCATTCGCCCGCGCGGCGCGAATCGTCGGGAAGATGCTTGACGACATCGCGCCCGCGGAACACGTAGTCGCCGCAGTCGATCATCAGCGACGTGCCGTCCGGCATCACGAGGAACGCGGACTCCCCGCGCCCGTTGAACAGCATGCTGATGCGGAAGTGTCCCTTCTCCCACTTCGGCAACGTCGTTCCGGCAAGCGGATGCCGTGCCATCTCCGCCCAGGCCCTCATGCCCAGCGCGCCCATGCCCAGCACCGCCGCGCCGCCGCCGAGAAAATGCCGCCGGCTCAATTTAACCCTGTCGCTCCCCGCCTTCACTTTGCACCGCCATTCTTGGTCTCACTCACGCTTCTGACAACAACCGGACCGAGAAGGCCGGACGGCGCGAGCTTGGAGTCCTTCGTGAAGTAGTTCCAGTCCGTGAAGCACTTGCGTCCCTTCGACGGACGCGCCACGATTCCCTTCTTGAACCAGTCGGGGAAGGATTCAAGATACCATCCGCCGGGATAGACCGCCTTCACGAATTTGCAGTCCGGCGGCTCCTGCTCGTCGCCGATGAGCCGGTTCGCCCACACGTTGGTGAACTCGATCTCGAGCGTGTTCTCCCCTTCCTTCAGGTCGCCCGGCGCGAGGCGCACCTCGTAGGGCGCGCACCACACCGGCGCATACGCCTTGCCGTTGAGGATCACCTTCGCCACCTGGTTGTTGCAGTTGCCGAGTGAGAGGATCGCACCCTCCCCAACTTTACACATTACATTTTCCACTTTACACTTGTACGTTGCAGTGCCGCTGAAGTACTTGACGTCGGGATCGGCGTTGGCCGTCCAGTCGGAAAGCGTAGGCATATCGATTGTTTTACCGCCGAAAGTCACGCGCCACGGCCCCGCGACGGGTTGTGCGTCGCCGCCCGTGAACGGCTTGTCGAGCTTCTGGTAGTAGTCGCTGTCCGCGTTGGCCGCGAGCGAGCCTGCCGGCTTGCGCAGCACGAGGAAGCCCGTGCCGCAGGGCGGGAGCTGGATGGGCGCCTTGCCGTTGACGAGGGCGAGCGGCGCGACCGTGCCCGTGACGGGATCGAACCACTCCGGAGCCTTGCCGATGTCCGGAAGGCCCATGTTCATGGACGCGGGATGGTCCGAATGGTTCATCACGAAGAAGACGACCGTACCGTCCGCCTCGCGGGCGTGGGCGGTGAGCGGCGTGCCCTTGGGCGTGATGTCGTGTCCGATGATGCGGATCTTGCTCGGCTCGCCCCACTGGAGAAGCGCCTGGCAGCGGTTGAGGTACGTGTAGAAGCCCTTGCCGCTCTTCGCCCACGTCTGCGTGCGGCCGAAGTGCGTGCCCCAGCGTCCCATCACCTTGCCGGGCAGGAACTCGTCCGGCCACGGCTGGAGCGGACACGTATGCAGCGTCATGCGGTTGATGCCGCGGTAGAACTGCGTGTCGCCCGCCGCCTTCAGGAGATACGGCGTCTCGATCCAGTTGCAGGCACCGGGGCTGCCCGTGAACGCCTCCGCCTCGACGACGTTGTGGCGCTTGCCGCCGGGGCCGGTCCACTGGTCCCAGCCGAGACGTCCGGGAACCTTGCGGTTGAGGTTCGGCCTGTACCAGAACTCGGTCATGAGGCGGTCCACGTACCCCGCGCACATGCGCGTGTCAATCGGCCCGCCGTACGGCTCGCAGGCCATCTCCAGGCCGACTGCGGAAAGCTTTTCGTGGATGATCTTGAAGAACACGTCGCGGTAGAGCTCCCTGATGGTGAGCTTGTAGTCGTCGCGGAACTTCTTTTCCGCCGCCTTGTCCTTCGCGACGGACACCTTGAACCCGCCGAGGATCGGCAGGTACGGCAGCGGATCGTATCCGCGCCGCGCCTTGAACTCCGCGCGCATGTTCGGGGTCCACGACGGCCACCCGGCCTCGTAGCTGTCGAGCAAAACGAACTTGAGTCCGCGTCCGATCTGGTCGCCGACGTACTTCTTCATGTCGCCGATCACCTTGTCCATGTGGAACGCGACGGCCTCCGGGTTCATCTTGTCGCACTCGACGCCGAACGTCTCCCACTGGTTGGGCTGCGTGAATGAGCCCATCGGGATGTGCTGCACGCGCACGCCCTCCACGACCGCGATCTCCTGAAGGTCCGTCCGGCGGCTTGGGATGTCCGGCTTCTTGAACGGCCCGCCTTCGCCCACCTGCACGGGGAACGCGGCGTGCGCGGTGAGCGATATCTGCGCCTCGGCGTTCGTGACGTTGAACACGAGCTCGCGCATCGAAAGACGAGGGGGAATCCACGGACCACCCGTCGAGGTGTAGCCGGGACAGTTGTGTACGCCGATCTCGATGCCGCGCTTCTCCGCCTCCTCGCACGCGAAGCGCACGAGCTTCCACCAGTCAGGCGTGAACGCAATCAGGCCCTCGTTGGGGCTGTTCTTGATCTTCGTCGCCCACGGCGAGCAGACGTCCGCCATGCCGAAGATCGTCGCCGCGCCGATGCCGGTCTCCTTGAACCAGTCGAGGTCCTTGACGATTCCTTCTTTCGAGACGTTGCACCCCATCCAGTGCCACCACACGCCTGTCTTCGCGTTCTGCGGCGGGTTGCGAAATACGGTTTCAGGATCAGGCGCGGCATCTACCACCAGCGCAGCGGCAACCACAGCCACGGACATAAACGTCATCTTCATCGCTTTCATATTCGTCATTCCTTCTTTTGGGAAAACGTTTCAAGTCTAGCAAATACGCGCCCGTTTAGCAAGTTCCTTGCCGTGCCGATTGGCCAGCCTCTTACGCATTAGGGCAACTTTGATTGCTTTCGCTGCTGGGAGATTAGGAGAATAGGAGTTTTGGAGGTGATTATAAAACTCCTCCAAGCCTCCTAAACTCCAAAACTCCCAACAGCGAAAGCAACTAAGAGAATTCAAAATGAAGTTATAGGCAAGGCAAGATGATTATCGGCGAGTGCGGCGGCGGACGGCGGCGAAGGCTGCAGCAGTGGCGTTTTCCGGATTTCCTGGATTTTCCGGATTTTCCGGATTATCCGGTCTTTCCGGAATTTCCGGATTATCCGGTTTCTTCGGCTTCTTCGGCAACGAGGGCAACCTGAGCACGGGGAGCTTCCACCCCAAACGCGCGGCGGCGACTGACGCAAGGAGGATGAGCGCAGCGATGATGTAGATCACCGGGGCGAGCTGCACCGCGTGGCGGAACGGCGGAAGCGCGTCCCACACCGTATCCGCCGTGGTGAGCGAGCGCCCACCCGTGGATTCCGAAAGCCGCGCGAGGTTGCGTTGTCCGGCGCGGGGATCCGGCGCGCGTCTGTATTCCCCTGGATACGGCAGACAGATCGGCGGCAGCGCAAATGGCTTGCCGGAGGGAAGTATCACCACGGGGAACGCCGTCTCGCCGCCCGAGAGAGGCACAAACGCGGAAAGCGTCTCGGCGTCGTCCCATGTGAGCGCGCTCTGCACCTTTTCGGGGCCCGACCCTTCGCGCTGGATGATTGTCACGAGCGGCAGCCCGGCGTTCGAAAGCGCGGCGAGCGGATTGTCGCTTTCCGCCACCGCCGTGACGCGCATTCCCCCTGATACCGCCCTGCGCTCGAAGTAGAAGCCCGACGCCGACGCGCCGTCTTCACCGAGCGTCCAGCGCGCGATCGCCGCCGTGAGTTCCGCGCCGTATTCGGATGTCATGAGCGGTGCGGAGTACTGTCCCGACAGTTCTCCCGTAAATGCAAGCGTGCGTCCAAGCCCCGCTTGCCTGAACGCAAGTAGCGGCGCGGGGTCGTCGTTCACCGGAAGCGCGAACATGGCGACATCGCTCTCCTCTCGGCGGTATGTGACATTGTAGCCGCCCACGACGAGTTTGGCAGGAACGGCGGCGTCTGACACCTGCCTGAGCGCCGACACGACCTTGACGGGCGCGGGGTTCGTCTCCATCGTCGCCTTGCAGACGAGATAGGTGTCCTGCTGGAAGATGCGCGGGATTTCCGCCGCGTTGTCCTCGAAATAACACTCTCCGTGCCCCGCCTCGGCGATGAGCTTAAGCAGCTTGGCGTCGCTGTCGCGCTGCGTTCCCAGCGCGATCACGCTCACGGTTATCCCGGTTGCGAGCGCCTTGGACAAATAGTTCTCGTAATCGCCCGCTTCCTCTGCGTCGGCGGCGTCCGCAAAGAGGATGATGTGCTTTGACGATACATTCGCCTTCGCCAGTTCGCGTATGCCGGCCATGAGGCCTTCCTTCACGAATATGCCGCCGCCCTCGGAGCGAATGGACAGCACGCGGCCTCGTTTCGACTTCGCGTCCGAGGCGTACTGGAGCGGCAACACCATGTGCGGAGCGGAGTCCACCGCGATCACCGACACCTGGTCCATCGGTCCCAGCATGTCAATCGCGCTCGCGGCGCCGAGGTTCGCCATGTCCATCTTCGTGCGTCCGCCGCTTCCGGCCCCGCACGCCATCGACCCCGAACGGTCCATCACGATCGCCATCGCCACCGTCTGCTTGCGATGCTCCTGACGCAGTTCGAGCGACACGGGCAGAACATCTTCCACGGCCGTGCGGTACCATCCGCCAGGGCCGAACGACTTGTCGCCTCCGGTGAGCGCAAGCCCCCTTCCAAGTTCCTGCACGAATGCCGCAAGCGACCTCATCGCCGCTGGCTGGAAATGCTTCGCGGGGACGTTTTCGAGGACCACGCCGCCGTACCCCGCAAGCACCTCCACGCTGCACTCGAACTCGGCGGCGTTTCGTTCCTCCACGTTCACGCCCGCCGCACGCGCAACCGACGCGGCCGGAGATCCGACGCCGTCGTAAAGCCAGAGAAGCGGACGCCCACCGCGCGTCTCCACCACGAACGTTGCGCGGTTGTTCTCGGGACACGGATCCTCCCCCGACGGCGAGATGGCGAGCGTGTAGCGTCTGATGCCGGGCCTCTCCACACGGTCGCGGAACACGAGCGGCGTAAGCCCTTCGCGGAACACCATCGCCCCGTGCGCAACCACGTTCGTGCCGCACACGAGGGCGTAGCTGTTGGTGGACG
This sequence comes from uncultured Lentisphaerota bacterium, assembly GCA_946413265.1. Lineage (GTDB taxonomy): Bacteria > Verrucomicrobiota > Kiritimatiellia > RFP12 > UBA1067 > RUG572. The sequence goes on along the minus strand of CAMKJU010000056.1, from coordinate 14,040 downwards.
TCTCGGGTGCGTAGACCCACGCCGTCGCGCAAACGAATCCCCCAGGCGCAACGGAAGGAGACGCGTCAATGCGCGACACGGCGAGGTCGTGCGCAAAGGGACGCGTCTGGAGCATGGTGTCCACCGGCAACGCGCATGCGGCCTCTCCGTCGTTGTCGGTGAGACCGTCGGACATGACGAGAACGCGCGCGGGCGAGTCCGGCTGCGCCAGCGCATCCGCCTTGGCAAGCGCGCCCGGAAGATCGGAACCGTCGCGGCCAATGGTCTGGATAAATCCTTCAAAGCCCTCTTTGGACGGCTGTTGCTCCACGGCGGCACCGCGTCCGAACGAGACGACGGCAAGCTCGGCGGCGGCTGGACGCTTCGACGCGAGCGAGCGGATGATCTTCTCCTGTTCCTTCAGCGCGGCGTCGCCCATCGAAAGAGACCTATCGGCCACCACCACCAACGTCCCACACCGTTCCTTCATGGGGAAGACGGGCCGGGCCATCGCCAGCACCGCGAACGCCGCCACCACAAGCGCGGCCTTTTTCCTGTAGAGATAGAAGTGAAGCAACAGCGCGGCGATCGCCGCAAGGGCGGGAATCCACGCGGCGGAACTTGTGCGCTGGACGTTCTCAGGTGTCGCAGTTGGTGCACCGAAACTGCCGGAACCGCAGCGCGTGAGATCCGATTCGCCGGCGTCAAGGACATCCGACGTCGCTTCTTCCTGAACCTTCTTCGCACCGCCACGCGCCGCCTCCGATGCCGCCGCCGCGACGTTCTGCACGAGCGCCGGGAAAGCGGGCGAACGGAAGAACGCAAGAAGCGGGTTGGAGAACGCAACCGTACAGACGTTCGTGCCGACGGCGACGAGTGGACGCCGGGCGACGGTCGCCACGGCCACTCCTTCTGGTTCGGCGTCGGCAAGCGCATACGCCATGCCGTCAAGCGACACGCCCTCAAGAATCCGTTCACCCGGTTCCGCCCACACCGGCCCTCTCACATAGTTTGTGCCGGAAGTCAGAAACTCAAGACGATACGCCGGTAGGGCGGTCGCCCCGCGACCGCCGCCGCGATCCGCAACAACTAAATCCACCGCCTCGCCACCCGTCGCGTACTCGCGCACGTAACCCGTGGCGTCGAGCGCGCGTTTCACGAGAGACGAAAGCTCTTTGTCCGCAATGTCGAGCGCGACCGAGACGGACGGAACGTCGGGCGGTGCGAGATGTACCTCGTTGTCGGCGTCAAGGGCGTCGTGCGGAATGGACGCCTTGATCGAAGGCAGATTTGCCGCGACGGTTCCGGAGAAGAGCGCGCGCCCTTCCGCGTCAAACTTCAAAGTCGATTTACCCACGCCCTCAATCTCAAGAACGCACGAATCCTGTCCCTCCCCGAAACGGCGCACTTCGATGAACACGGAATCGTGCGCGGGATCGCGGCGGCGTCTGCGCACTGCCGTGATGGCGCAGTTGGACGCAGGCACGCCGAACGCCTCCCACCTGATTCCGGCGGCGGGCAATTCGCTTTCCGGCGGACGGTCGGTGAGTACGAGTATCTCGTCACCGGGAAGCTGTATCGCGCGCGCCGAGGCGATTTCCCGCTCAAGGGCAAGCGCGTCCTTCGCCGTGCGCACGCGGATGGTGTCCTTCGCGCCGCGCCTTTTCTCGCGCTCAAGGAATTCGGCGGCTTTCTTCGCCGCGTCTCCCGCAGACATCGACGGCGACGTATCGAGAATCACGGCGAGCGAGCCAGACGAACTGCGCCATGTGAGCGGCGTGAGCGCAGCGCACACGAGCGCCACGAGCGTGAAGAGTTCAAGCCAGAAACTCGGCGGCGTGCGAAGGCGGTCGCGCCGACGCGCGGCGGAAAGCGACACGGACGGCTTCGGCCACAGGAGCAGCGAGCCAACGGACTTCGGCGGGCTACGGCGGCGGAAGCAGTACACCGCCGTCAGCACGGCGGCGGTGGCGAATCCTGCGGCGGCGAGAGGCGTTGCGAGAATCATCGGCGTCCCTCCACGATTCCAGCGGCGGCGAGTTCGCGCACCACGTCGGCACGGGGCGATTCGGCGGCAAGGTCGATGAACGCGGCGTTGAAACGACGGGCGGCGGCGCGCCAGCGGACGGTGTGCGCCTCAAGCGCCTTGAGATAGGCGGAGACCGTCTCGTCGTTGAGGGCAAGCTCGCGCCTTTCGCCTGTCTCGCTGTCCACAAGTTCGCCCGAGCCACCTGTCTCGGGCGAGATTTCCGAACGGGAAAGAACGCGTACCACGATCACGGACGCGGCAAGATGCGAGAGACGGGCGAGTTCGCGTTCGGGGTCGAGGTCTGTCATCAAATCCGAGATTACGATGCGGACTGAACGTGGCGTGCGCGGTTCCTCACGTTCCACCACGCGGCATCCAGTGGCGGCGGATGTGAAGAGCCCGAGGATGTAATCGGAGGTCTCGCGCTTCGCGGGCGGAACGTCCATCGAGGCGGACGTGTCGCGGAACATCTCGATGACGGGTGCAACTTCCTCGCGGTGGACCTTCACGACCTCGCGGTCGGAGCGGGCGAGAACGTTCCAGTCGAGGTTGCGGAGGTCGTCGCCGGGAGCGTAGTCGCGGTAGTCCTGGAACTCCAGCGACTCGCCTGCGCGCGGCGCGGCGACGGAACCCGGCCCGCCGCGCAGCGCGCGACGGGGGATCAGAAAACGCAGTGCGCGTCCGTCGGCAAGTCCCTGTCGCTCTGCTTCCGTCATGGCTTGCGGAATCTCTTGAAGTCCTCTCTGGTCGCCACCATCACGAAACAAATCGCGGCGAAGCCCATCACGATTGCGATCACAAGGTGTCCGTTGGGAATTCGGCGGACGCCTTCGATACAGCACGGGAACGGCCACAGCGTATCCCGGTCCATCACGTCAAGTTCAGTCAGGAGTTGGAGTCCGTTGATGATGGCGAAATACGCCGCGGCGATCTTGCCCAAGGATTTCGCAAGGCGGGGGCGGGTATCGAGAATGACCCGCGCGATCGAACCTGCAATCGCGACGAGGGCGAAGCATTCGCATATCAAGACGATGATGCGCCTTGTATCGTTAAAATGAAGCGTGCTGCCGGTAATCAGCACGAGCATGGAGGTCGACGCCATGGCAAGCAGAAACGCGAAAAACATTGACGGCATGCTTCCCGTGGCAAACGGGAAGGCGAGGACGCGGAGGAGCCACGAACGCGGCGCATGAATCACCGCGCCGCGCGTGACGGGCAGCGGACGCGATGCTGCGCCAAGGGCTATCATTCCGGCGATCCACGTCCACATTACGCTCCAAAAGGCACAAGGGTCTTCGTCCGCGAATATCAGGGGGTAGCCCACAACGAACATGACGATCTGAGTGATGCGGAGAGTTCGCGCGAAGTCCGTATGCGGCGGGGCGAGTTCAGCCGCCGCCTGCGCGCGGCAGTAGGCGACCATGAGCAGCGGAACGACAAACGCGAAGAACATGCCGGCATACGACCATGAGGACGACGTGCCGCCAGAATGCCAGCTTCTGAAGGTCATAAAGGCGCTCAAGCTCGTCGCAAATATGGGCAGGACCGTGTACAGCGCCACGAGAAGAATGATCTTCATCGCAATAGAACGCCGCGAGCAGGCTGGAAGCAACCCGAGCGAGGACATCACAATGCCGGCGACGAACAGTTCGAGCGGAACGACGACGGTTGAGACAAGCTCGACGCCGCGCATCAGGTACGACAGCACGAAGAACGGCATCGCGAGCGCCACCGCAATCGCGGATATGATCGCCGCCGCCGTAATCTTGCCAGTGGCGATCTGCGCGGAAGTGAGGGCGGTGGTGAACTCCAACCCGAGGCTTGTCTTGCTCGTCTCAATTGCGGTTTTTATGGACGTGAAGAGCGGTATCAGTCCGCACGTGACGATACCGGTGATCACCGCCACCGCGATAAGCGGTCCACCTCCAAGACCCTTTCCGTAAGTCACCTCCATGGGCGACATGTCGTGCATCTCCGACGACAGCACGATCGCCGTCGTCACGAGAAGCACGATTGGAAGCACCGCCATGCCCCAGAGAATGAGGCGGGAACGCACGAGCTGGCGCAGTTCCTTGAGCGTGACGGGGTTTATGCGAAATTGAAGTTTCATGCGAGGTTTCCTTTCGTCACGTGCATGAAGATGTCCTCGAGCTTCCCGACCTCGGGTTCGAAGAGAATGGGCACGAGTTTCCTGGCGAAAAGCTTTTCGGCAAGCGCAGCGGCCGCCTCGTCGCCGGAGGCGGTCTTCACGCGCCATCCGTTTCCGCTGCTCTCCGCCGCGATGACGCCGGGCGTTTCAAGGAGGATGGGCAGCGCCGTTTCGTTGACGTCCGGCAGGAAGCGCAGCTTGATCCAGGTTTCCGCGCTCACCGCCGCTTCGGCGTTGAGACGCCTGCCCCTTTCGATGATCACAGAAGAGGTACACATCTCCTCCAGTTCGGAAAGGATGTGCGAGGAAATCAAGATCGCCTTCCCGTTTTCTCCCAGCGCCTTCACGAGCTCGCGCAGCTCAATGCGGGCGCGCGGGTCGAGTCCGTTCGCGGGCTCGTCCATGATGAGCACTGCCGGGTCGTGTACGAGGGCGCGGGCGAGCGAGACGCGCTGCTTCATTCCCTTTGAGAGTGCGTGGAGCGTGCGGTCGCGGAATTCGGTGAGGCCGGTGAATTCCTCCACGCCCTCCACAGCCTTGCGTATCGCCGCGCCGCGAAGCCCGTAGGCGCGCGCGAAGAAGTCGAGGTACTCGTCAACGGTCGTGTCTGTCCGGCTGGGGAGGTCGTCCGGCATGAAGCCGATAAGACGGTGCGCCTGTTCGGGGTGGTCCAGAACGGAGACGCCGTCCAGCGTGATGTCGCCGGAATCCGGAGTGTCGAGCGTGGACATGATGCGCATGGTGGTGGTCTTGCCTGCGCCGTTGGGTCCGACGAATCCGATCACCTCTCCGGACGAGAACGAGAACGACAGTCCGTCCACCGCACGGAAGCCCCTGTCGAACGTCTTCACGAGGTTGGTCACTTCAACCTTCATTCGGCCACCTCCTTGAACTTCCCGAACACGAGGCCTGCGGCCGACATGTTCGACTTCTTGCGCTGGAGCGGATTGGGGAAGAACGGCGAACCCTCGACTTCCACCACGTACTCGCCAGACGACACCTTTTTGCACGACTCCGCCACGAACTTCAAGTTCCCCTCCCAATAGCGCCCGTAGGTTGTCTGCATGTCGTGGAACGGGTACATGCTCGGGGGAGACGGGGACGGCGGGCGCGGGGTGCCCGCCCCACCGAGTTTCTCAGCCTTCGCCGTCGCTCCGGGTTCGACGTCGTGGAACGCCCACAGCGCTCCGCCGACGTTCGCGTGTCCCGACTTGACCTTCGCGCCGAGAAGGTTAACCACCGAGACATCCCCGTTAGGAGACACGCGGAAGTCGAGGTGCTCCGGTCTTTCGCACGTGCGCGAGAAGTCGAAGAACGCGGACACCAGCGGTTTTACCCAGCCATCCACGAGCCGTTGCTCGTCCGCCGAATCCACCGTCACCAACTCATCATCGTCATTGTTGGCTCGCACGTGCCTTCTCGCGAAGGACGTATCCGACGGAAACGCGATCTGCCCGTCCAGCGAAACAGGCGTGAACACGCCGAACTGTCCAAGCGTAATCGCCTTTTTCGTTGTCTGGTCGAGAACCGTCACCGACTGGAGCCGCACGGTCGGCGTTGTGCCGAAAAATGCATACGCGGAAACCGCCACCACCAGGGCGAATACCGCAGCCGCGCCGGGGAGAATCGCCAAAAGCCTGATTCTCGTGTTGCGCTTGACGCTGCGCAACACCGCGACAGGGACGATTATGCAGGCAAACAGCGCTAGTACCAAGAGAAGCGTTTTCACGGGAACGGTCGCCTTCGCCTCCATTGGGATACGCTTCAGATCCCCAAGCAGCGCAGAGTCTGAACCATAATTCATTTGAATGTCGCCGGAGAGAATATCGCAGGCTTCATCAATCGGCTTGAGCGCAGCTGCGGCCTCCTGTACGTCCGCAAAACCGTCGTTGCCCTTTGTCACAAACACCGCGCCGCCAAGTGTGCGGTACGTATCAAGCGCCGACTTCGCGTCGGTTCCGAGTGATGCATATTCGTTCGCCGTGATGAAAATGCTGTCGTAGGTCGAATAGATGCGCCAGTCAACGGGCCACTTCTCTGCGGGGAATCTGAATTGCTTGGCATCGAAACGGTATGGGCTTCCCCTGCCCTTGCCTTTGGCCCTGTGGTATCTGTGCGAAGATTTTTCAGTATGCCTTTGCAAGTATTTTCTCTCGTTCATGGCTTTTGTAAGGTCGCCCCACAGTTTCTTCGAAGAGATGCCCGCAGACAGCAGGAAGATCGGCACGTCGTTGGAACCGGGCGTAAAAGATCCCATTGAGAACAAGGTACTTTGCATGTTACGGTCTGCCCTCGCGCCAGGAGTGGTCTCGAATATTGAAAGGTCACATGTGCCGAAACGATATCCCTGCTCAAGGGCGAGCGGCAGAAAAAGCGTGAACTCAACCGTTGCGCCAGGCTGGATTGAGAAATTCTTTTCCACCAAAGCCGAACGCTCGGTAATTGCCTTCACTATGAAGCTGCGTTCGCGAGCGGCGTTGTTCTTGAACCTGAACGTAACGCCCGGAGTCCCGTGGTGTATTCTAAAGGCATTGCAATCGGAGTAGGATGCCTCCAGGTCCTTGATGTCACGCTCGCCGAACGTGATTTCCTTCCACAGCAACGTGGGCGTGACCGTTGGCTCGTAAGAGTCAGGATCCGGATCCGTGGTGAGCGATAATGCCGCTGCGTTCAGGACCGACAAGGACACCATCACTGCAATTTGCAGCATTTTAGAGAGCTTCATCGGAAAGTTCCTCCTTGCATCATTCGGCAACGGGAGTGGATTCCAGCACGCCGTCCACCACGCTGCGCGCATCGACGCCGTCCAGCTTGGCGCGGTAGTCGAGGATGAGCCTGTGGTTCAACACGGGGAACGCGACCTTGCGCACGTCGTCGAATCCCACCGAGGGGCGTCCGTCCATCAGCGCCAGCGCGCGCGCCGATTCCGCCATCGCGATTGCGGCGCGCGGAGAGGCCCCGCAGGTGACGTACTTCGCGGAGTGAGTGGCCGCGACGAGCCGTCCAATCCAATTGGCCACAGCCTCCGGGAGAAGCACCTTCCCCACCGTATCGAGCGCGCGTTCAAGCGACTCCCGGCCGAGCGTGAATCCGCTTTCGGGCATGTCGCCGTGCGAACGGGTGGTGATGATCGCGGTGAGCGTGGCGGCGTCCGGTGGCGCGACGTGCAGCTTGAAGATGAAGCGGTCGGTCTGCGCCTCGGGAAGCGGATACGTTCCTTCAAGTTCGATCGGGTTCTGGCTTGCGAGAACGAAGAACGGCTTGGGAAGCGGACGCGTCACGCCCATCAGCGTAACGGTGCGCTCCTGCATCGTCTCGAGCATGGCGGACTGCGTCTTCGGCGAGGCGCGGTTGATTTCGTCCGCAAGAAGGAGGTTGCAGAACACCGGCCCCGGCTTGAACGCCATCACGCGGTTGCCGTCAGGACCGGTCTCGAGGATGTGGGAACCGAGGATGTCGGACGGCATCAGGTCGGGAGTGAACTGCACGCGCTTGAAGTCGAGGTCGAGTATCTGCGCGAGGGCGCGGATGAGCGCGGTCTTGCCGAGTCCGGGGAGCCCTTCCAGAAGTATATGCCCGCGCGCGAGGATTCCGGCGAGCACGAGACGGTGGAGCTCGGGCCGGCCAAGGAGCATGCGGTCGAGCGCGGCAAGGGTGGCGTCGAGATCGCGTTTCACGGGCGCGACGTCGTCTGGACTGAGAAGCGTCATGGCGTTTTCCTTTCTATGTCGAAGAATCTTTTCACCGTGCCGCGGTGGCGCGGCAACACAAGCTGGTTCGCCGAGGTTCCGCGGTTGCGTCCGCCGATTGCGCGTCTTGCGCCAGAGGCAGAATGGATTCCGTGCTTGGCGGGGTCTTCTTCGGAAATCGACTCGCCCACTTTCGTTTCGGACGGCTTGCCGGATAGTTCGGTCTTCTCCGCGAGGTCCTTGAGCTTAGACGCGCCCAGCTGGGCTTCATTGCCGTAGTTCATCGCCGCATCGTCCATCCCGCGCGATATGCCACCGCTGCCGGGCTTCCCCTCGCCTTCTTCGGCATGTCCTTTCTCGGCACAGCACTCACCGTTGCACTCGCCTTCGCCGTCGCCAAGTTTCGCGCAGCAATAGGGGCATCTGCCCTCGTACGACTCGTCGAGCATCTTCTTGAGCTGTTCTGCGGCGTCTGACTTCGTGGCGAGCGTGGAAAATGACGTATCCTTCGGAAGAATTCGCTTCGCCGCCTGTGCGTCGATGTCAAGAAGCGCGTCCAGCTTCTCGCGCACCGCGTCCACGGCGTCGAGCGTTTCGCCGGGGGATGCGGGATCGGCCTCTTTCTCAATGCGGGCCAGTTCTTCCTGAAGGGCCTTGATGTCCTCTGCGTCAAGGGATTTCGCCTCCTCGAGTTCGGCGAGCTCGTTCTTGATTTCGGCCGTCACGTCGGGGAAGGCGGGAGCGGGCGGCTGTTGCACGCCGGCGGCGAACCAGTCGTCCGGCGCGGCAGCAACGGCGACGAGCGAAACGAGCGAGACGATGGCAGCCGGAACCGAGCGACGCCACGTGACCGGAATTGACGGCGCGACGGAAACAGGGCTCGGCCACTTCTCGGCACCGGGAACGTCCTTCGCGAGGATGAGTCCGCCCGCGTGCGACGCATCCTCCACGAGCGCGAGACATTTCGCGACAGACGGTGCACGGGCGAGCGAGCGCAGCGCACACACCAAGACGCAAACCGGCACCACTGCAAAAACCGCGAACGCGACCGGCGGCAACGGCGAGAGGAACGCGCGCGCGGCGAGCAATCCGCACGCCGCCACGGCCGCGCCAAAGGCAAAGCCCCGCAGCGCACCTCCTGCAAGCAGGTCCGCCCGAAACGCCCGCTTCACGGGCTTTGTCACTTGGTCCGCCATTTCCGTCTTGTCACTTTGAGGCATTTGCAGAACCCTCTTCCGCACCATTCGCTAGCCGAGTCACACGTGGCTTGAATGAGCCCGCAGAAACCACCTTGTGCGTCTGAAAGATTCAGCGCACCTATTATGCCAAATCCGCGCCCTTGGCGCAAGAAGGAAGACCTTGGAAAACCCACCTTTGAGCTGCGGACAAGATGCCCGCCACCTCGAAGGTAGCGGACATGAAGCCCAGCATCACGAAAGATGCGGGCGGGGATCGACACCACCAGCTTGATGAGAGCCGTCGCTACGAGATGCGGCGGGCGAGCGAGAGGAGGTTCTTGATTCCGTTCAGCTCGCCGAGCGCACGGGTCACGATGAACTCCAGGTCGTCGAAGTCCTCGCGGGTTCCCGCCTCAGCCAGGGCGACCATGTCGAGCGCGAAGAGCCCGCGCCATGCGGCAAACGTGACCGACGCGACATTGCCCACGAGGAAGAAGATGGCATCGAGATTGACCTTCCGGCCGACCGGCTTGTGCTGAAGCCTGTAGGCTGTTCGCAGGCGGTCTCGTCGGCTTTCGCGCTTCTCCTCGGCTCCGCGTTCGCGTTTGTACTCGGCCTCGGCGATGTGCTTCACCTCGGCGACGACCATCCGCTTCACCTGCTCCGGCGTGGGGAAGCCCTGGTCTGGGTTCCAGTTCTTGTTCATGTGTTTTTCCTTTCCGTGGCTTTTGCCACGGCACACATGATGCCGTAATGACGGCCGAATGGCAATACAAAAAGGCAGTTGACAAGTTTACAAGTTAACAAGTTTTTAGTGGTGGAGTTTGAAGGTTTCAGGAACCCAGACACACCCGTGCCGGACTGAACGCCACCTCTCCATGAGTCCTGTTATTATACCACAAAAGCCGATGTGTCGCGCGCTCGGCTGCACGACCGCGCCGAACATCACTCATCCCCGCCGAGCAGATAGGCGGAGATTCGTTTGATTCAGTTGCGCCGAAAATCGTCATGCTACCAGTACTGCTCCGCATTGTCGTGGAGGAGAATTTTGAAGAAGTTTCCGTACTTGTCCTCTGGCACATACTCCGGGTACGTGATCCGAAACGTTCCGTCCGTAAGGTAGTCCGATAAGTCCAGCTCAAACCCCTGGTCTCCGGCGTTGATCCACGGCCCCCAATCCTTGCCCCCGACCAGACCGACGCAGTCTTCTGGATATGTGACGTACTGCCTGAACCCGAACGCCCGCTTGAGCGGTTCCGAAACGATCCGCGTCCCCGCCGCCGGAACGACGCGCCCCGTAATCGTCCGCGTGGCCGGATCGAACCCGGTCATCACGACGCTCGGCATCTTGTAGTACACTTCTTTCCGCCCCTCGTCGTTTGTGGTCTCGATGTGCCGTGGCGATATGCCGAGATGGGCGCAGGCGTTCGCTGCGGTTATCGGTTCGTGGTCTTCGGTCACGCCGCCGTCGCCATACCATCCGGCAAAGTACAGCAGCGGCGCGGTGGCGTAGTCCCTCCAGTCGAGCGTCCGCATGAACGCGATCTTCGTCTCCTCGTCGGCAGTCTGCCACGTCTTTGGCGTGTAGATGTCGAGAATTGGGCCATAGCGGATGATGGAGCATCCCGGCGGGAACGCCTCGTCCTCAAGCACCGTGGCGTATGGCACATACGCGGTCGTTAGTGCCTGGCAGTTCTCGTCGAACGACCATGTGCAGACGCGCTGGACGCTCTGCGGAATCCGCACGGTTTCGAGATGCTGATTGTTGGCAAAGGCGTAGTTGTCGATGTTCGTGATCCCGACGGCGAAGACGATGTTCGTCAAACCGGAATGGGCGAATGACTTGTATCCGAATGTCGGAAGGACGGCATCGATCCGAAGGTCGGCCAGCGAATCGCACGACGAAATCACCTCCATCCCGACGTTCGTCACCGACGAGGGGATCAGGAGTTCCCTCATTGAAGAGCAGGCGGTAAAAGCCCTGTCCCCGATGTCGAGGATTCCGTCCGGGATGGTTATGCCGTCGATCTTTGAGCAGCCGAGGAACGCCTCGTACCCAATCGAACGGACGGGCTTGCCGTCGATCTCCGACGGGATCAGAATCCATCTTTCAGTATTGCGCGGGATGCAGTACCTGTCGAGTTCCAGCCAGTCGCCGTGGTCGATTGTCTTGAACGTGACTTCTGCGTAGAGATGCGCGGGCTCGCCGCGCCCCATGACGGGCTCGCCGAAGTGTCTCGACACCTCGCATCCGTACACGACCGGCTCGTTGGCGGAGTTCACGATCAGCGACACCCAACCGGCGTAGTACCCGCTTGGGCCAGACGGAACTCGGTTCTCCCACACGAACGCAAACCGGAAAATCGGATCTTCGCGGGGAGAAAAGTCCTTGCTGATGTGGTTGCCGCCACTCCCGAAATTTGCCGTAACGATGCGGGAGCCGACTTCGCAGGAGGCAAAGACGATGCTGCCGGTGATGCTCGCGTCGCTCACTGTCCACCATTCGTGTGCGCCCGTCGCACACGACTCGATCTTGATCTGCACGTCGCGGTTCTCGGTGAACACGAGCGTCGGGTACTCCCCCGCCACGATCTCGAAGCAGTTTGAATAGACTTCCGGCTCCGCCGCCACGGCGACCGTGTGCAGGAAGAATGTCGCTGCGCTGGCGAGGATCACTCTTTTCACGGCTCCACCCCCAGAATCTCGCGCCTCTTCGCGTCGTACTCGTCCCGCGTGACGAGGCTTTCCGCCAGGAGCGCGTCAAGGGCGTTCAGCCGTTTTCTCTGCGCGGGCGTGGGCGACGGCTCGGGTTTCGCTGCCGGAGCGGCCACAGGGGCGTTCTGGCGCGTCTGTGCGCGTTCCGGCAAGGACGGGTCGGGCTGTAGCCGCGCCAGCCAGATGCCAAGGGCGACCTCGTGCGCCGGACGGACGATCTGCTGTCGCCACCCCATCGTCCCCGTGTAGGCGACACGCCGGAACTCCCGCGCCACCATCGCCTTGAACTCGTCGCCGATCACGATGGGAGCCTCGAGCGTGAAGAACTTTGCCGTCTTCTTGTCGGACAGCTTTTCCGCCTCGATGCGCTCTGCGAACTCCCTCTCCGCCGCCGCTGCGATTCCGGGCGACAGCACCTCGACGAGCGGCTTGCCGCTCTTCTCCTTGCGACGGTCGCTTTCGTTCTTCTGCCGGTCGAACTTGCCATCCGGTTCCGCCATGTGCTTGCGTCCCGCCGCCTCACGCCACTCCACGCGCCCGTCGGTGTTCTTGAACACGCGGTCTGCAATCATGTATCCGTTGTAGATTCCGCCCGGAGCATACGGGTCTGCCGTCTGCACGACAACATACCCCATCTCCTCGACCGCCGCCGCCAGATGCTCCTCGTCCGTCAGCAGTATGCCGTCCGTCTCCACGACGCGACGCGCCGCGTTCTTGAGGGACTCCGCCGTCGCCTCGCCCGTCGGCCACACGACCGTCTCGCGCCCCACGTCGTCGGGGTGTGCATCGCAATACGACTTCCACGACCGGCCCTCGAACTTACGTCCAAGCCTCGCCACCATCGGGTTGAAGGTGAACATGATCCGAGCCTCGACCACCTCCATGCTGGCCGGCACCTCGGTGACGAGGTAGGAACCGTTCCCCCTCTGGATGTGGCAAGTCGTGCTGTCCGAGCCCGGAGGGAACAACTGCGGGATCGTCGGGATGACGCGGCACGGACGCTTGTTCGCGGTCGTGTAGGTCGCGTCGAAGAGCCAGCGATCTTTCCCCACGACGATGGAATAAAGATACACGCGCCCGTCCTTCGCAAGGTTGATTATCTTGTTGAAGTCGAGCAACTCCTCCTCGATGTGGTTGTCGTGCCGTGAGCGCATTCCCTCTTCCGACACGCTGCGGTACGCATGAACCGCCACGGATTTCGATTCGGGATCGAACAGCAGATCGCGTTCGTACTGGTAGAGTGCAAACTTCGGGATTGCAAGAAGGTAGTAAGAACCCTCGTCGTAGAGGATGCGCGTCGTTTCGCCCGCGTATGCAACGCGCTCGCTCTCCGCGCCGCGCCGAGGCGTGAAGACGCGCTTCGCCGTGACTTCCACGTCCTTGCTGAACCGCGTCGCGCCGAGCGATTCCGCAAACGACATGATCCGCGCCGTTTGCACGAGCTTTCCAATCGTTGCATTGCCGCCGTCGAGCCCAAGCCTGTGTTCAAAGCAGATGGCGATGGAGAGATCGGGAAGTTTGAGGGAGCCGGCGAACGGAGACGGCTTGAACATCGCCAGCGCGTTGCCCTCCATGAATCCCCAACGCCACGCCGCCGTCTCGATGACGGCGCGTCCGCCCACACCCTCGATGCGCCGCAACGCCTCGTCCTTTTCGATGTCGTTGCGCTCGGCGACGATACGCGCCGCCCGCTCGAGAAGCGTGTCGACCACGATTTCGCGTCGCCTCGCCACAGCCTCCTGCGACTTCTTGCGCAGACGTTCCACGATGTCCCGCCCGCCGTCGTAGCGGATCGGCTTTGTGGCGAACTGCACCATTCGCCCCGGCAGCTGGTAGCCGCGTAGCAGCCCACCCGGTTCGTCCACCGCGCGTTCCGGGAAGGTTATGTAGAAGAGCGAACGCATCACGGCGAAACGCAGCTCGTCAGACGCGTCAGGCGGCAGGAGGATGCAGCCGTTGTTCTCGACAACCCACCGCGACGCCTCTTCCGCCTTTGCAGGGTCGAGTACCTCAATGCGCCGCCCGATCCAGCCCTTGCCCCGCTCCGACATCGTTTCGACAAGTCGCACCTTGTTCTTGTCGCAGCCCTCGTACTTGCGCTTGCGCGGATTGAACGTTGCGCTCCACGTCATGTAGAAACGCTCCTCCGCCCCGTTGGGGTCGTGGACGTAGAACTCGACGTTGCGGGAAATGCTGCCAAGCACCTCGGCCTTGTTCTTCTCGTCCGTCAGCGCGTCGAAGAACGGATGCCGCTCCATCTCGAACAGGCACATCCGCTTCGACTGGACAAGCTCCGTGATG
>CAMKJU010000055.1 GCA_946413265.1 uncultured Lentisphaerota bacterium | reverse complement strand
TCTTCCGACCCCGCCCTCGTCGCCAAGTGGCACATCGCTCCCGTCGGGGTGGCGGCCGTCCCGCCCGTTGCGGCCGTGACAAGCGTGGCCCTCCCGCGAGTGACCCTCCACCGGCTCGTCCTCGTGTTCCACGGAGGAGACTGCGTGCTTGCCGATGAAGTCTAGCGCACGACAGGTGTTCTCATTGAGTGATAAATAGATGGAGAGGATAGAAATCAACGGAGTGCGGGCGGAGGTTGCACGGACGTTATGGCAACGGCTCAAGGGCCTTATGGGACGTGAACGCCTTCCGCCCGGCGAGGGAATGCTCATCCTGAAGTGCAACGCCATCCACACGTGTTTCATGCGCTTCGCGATCGACGCGACGTTTCTGGACAAGAATGATCAGGTGGTTAAGGTTGTGCGCAACATCCGCCCGTGGCGTCTGTTCGTGTGGGGCGGTCTCCGTGCCGTGAAGGTGCTTGAGACGGCTTCTGAACCAGTCTCGTCCTAGTGGGGTTAGGTGAAGGATTCGGCGAGGGCGAGGGTTTCGTCTAGTGTGCGGATGGTGTTGAGGCGTCGGCGGATTTCGGCGGCGCCGGGGAGTCCGCGGAAGTAGTGGAACAGGTGCCGGTGTAGGGCGACCGAGACGAAACCATCAGGAGATGGTACATGGTCGTCCGGGAATTTGCGAGTGAGCTGTTTCTGGAAATCGAGCAGATAGCCGATGTGCCGGAGGTACAGTTCTTTCGGTGACGGCGCGGGAAGCCCCCTGAGTGCGGCGAAATGCGCGGGGTTCGTGATGGCGGCGCGTCCGAGCATCACGGCGTCGACGCCCGTTTCCAGCATGGCCTTGAGAGTTTCCTCATTGTGTACGCCGCCGTTGCCGGTAATGGGGATGTGCGCGCGCTGGACGAGTTCCGCAAGAAGGTCGAGATGGACGGGGCCACCGTGCATCTGCGATGTGAAGCGGGCATGGAGGGTTAAGCCCGCGCAGCCAGCCGTCTCGGCCGCGTCGAGCAGCTCGAACATCGTCACGCGGTCAGGACTCGGCCCCGGGCGCGTCTTGAGCGTGACGGGGAGGTCCGTCTCTCTTTTGATGGCCACGAGGAGGTCGTGGACAAGTTGCGGCTGAGGCACAAGCGCCGCACCGTCGCCTTCGTGCCGGATGCGTGGCATGGGGCATCCGGCATTGAGGTCGATGGCGACAAAACGCTTGAGCGCTGTCGCCTCGCGTGCGGCGAAGGCGAGTTCGTCGGGGTTGTGTCCGAATATCTGGCAGGCGACGGGCCCCTCGCCGGGGAGCTTCTCGAAGAGGTGTCGTGTGGGGGACGACCCGTGCGCGAGCGCTGCGGCGCTGACCATCTCGGTGTACGTGAGGTCGGCGCCGAGCTCGTATGCGAGTTTGCGGAAGGCGGCGTTAGTGAAGTCCGCGAGCGGTGCGAGGACGAGTTTCATTTTACGTCGAAGGGTTCGCCGTCGTCGAGGTACGAGAGCACGAGTGGTTCAAGCTTGTCACTGGACGAACGGGGGGCGTACCTCACATGCACGGCTTTCGTGGGCTTGCCATCGGCATTGCGCTCCACGATGCGGTCGCCGGCGGCGGTGAACGAGGCGGTGTCCCGTCCGTTGTAGCTACGCGTCCAGCCGAGCATTTTCCCGTTTTCATCGTATGAGTAGGTGTCCTTCCAGTGGCGGGGCAGCGCCACGGCGGGGTCGGAGTAGACGCCTTCGGGGTTGGAATAGTCGATCGATTTGATCTTGCCGTCTGGACGGTATTCGCGTGCCTCCTGCGGGATGGGGAAGAACGATACGAAGGAGGGAGCGCCCCATTCCGTGTCATCTGTTTTCGCGAAGCAGGCGATGTCGATTCGCCCCTTGATGTTCCGCCGGTCGATGGTGATCTGGGCGAATCCCTTTTCGGGTATGGCGTTGGTTTCACCAGCTGGCGCCCGAATTTTCACGGCTGAGGCATCGCCGTGTACCACGCGCCAGGTGAAGGACGCATTGCCGTCAGTGCCGAATGCGCGTGCGCGGAATAGAAAAGTGCGTTCGCCTTCAAGGGCGCGGAGCACGACGCAGATTGCGCTTGAGGTGGCGTAGAGTATTTCCGATACGGTGTCCGGGTAGTCGCGACCTGCCACAGGATAGCGTATGGGTTGCAGACGCGAGTTGATGATGTTGAGCAGCGCCACTGGCGGAACCTGTTCGGGGCGAAGGGAGTGGGCCTTCTCCACGAGGCGCATGGTGTCGAGGCTTCGGCTTTCAAAGGCGGTGGGATGGGCCAGTGGCGAGAAGTAGTCGGCTTCGGAGTCGATGTTCCGGCGCGTGCGGCGCAGGAGCCACTGAAGCGTGGGCCCCATGAGGTGGCGGCGGATGATGGACTGCTTCGTTTGGCGCGTGAAGCTGGCGGAGGCGGAGAGAGCCGCGCGGAGGAAGGCCTGGTCGGACCAGGACGACCCCACGGAGACGAGATGGAAGGGGGCCGCGCCGGGGAAGACGTCGCCGATGTCCTTCTTCCCGTAGTCCATGTGCGCGGGAACCACGAGCAGCTGGTTGTTTAGGTAGAGGAGGTCCATGCGGGGGGCGAGGCCGGGGTCGGTGAAAGAGGCGCGCCCGGTCGACCGCCAGAAGGGCCCTTTGGTGCGTGCGCGGGAGATGTTTAAGAACACGGCGCAGTTGGGGAAGAGCGTGTTCGGATGGTCGACGTCGAGCTTCGCGGCGTGGGCGGCGGAGCAGTATTTGACATTGACGATGCCGGGGAAGTCGCCGACGTTGAGAGGGGAGTGTCCGAGATCGCGGTTGACATAGACGTCGCCGATGTTGCCGGCGGCAGTGTCGTCGGAGATCCATTCGATTACACTGGACCGTTCGGGAGAGTTAGGTGTCGACTTTTTGAACGAGTTCGCCTGCGATGCGATCGGGGCGACCGGCTCAACGATGTTGAACCTGGCCTCGAACACGCCTATGTTGAAGTTCCACGCCATGTTCGTCTCGTTCAGCGTGAGGGTCGAACCTGGCATGACTACAGATGGCCGGATATCGGGATGTCCGCGTCCCGGCTTCCCCTTGAGGGAGCGCGCCTTCTCGACAAGTTCGGCGAAGCGCGGATTCTCCCGCACGCCGGCGAAATCGGCATCTTTGGCTATGCCGTCTGCATCGTGGAACCCGAACTCAATTGCCTTGTCCAGCTCGTCGAGGGCGGAGGGCGCCGCGCGCTTGGCGAGCGCGCAGGCAAGGTTGTAGTGCCAGGTGGCGTCGCCGGGCAGGACGTTCAGCGCCTCGCGGCAGATTTCCTCCATCTTGGCGGCGTCGCCGCGCCTGATCACGTTGATCAGCTGCTGGCGCAGCTGCACGTGACGCGGCCAGACCTGGGGCATGCGCCAGACGGGCAGCGGTTTCTCTTCTGCGCCGCAGACGATTGTCACGGACAAAAAGGCAAAAAGAATTTTTTTCATGCGCACAGTATACCACAATTTCCCTTTCGGTTGATAGTCCATTGATGCAGGCGTGTGATTATGGTACAATGTTTGCGCCATGGAGGTTGCCGATGCCGGTCGTGCCCCTGGGCCTGCGCCCATCCGCCTCAACTCGCTCTTAATCGAAAGGAAAACGAATGAAACACAGCAACCTTCTGATGTTCACGGCCGGTCTCGCTTTCGTGTCCGGCGTCGCGGGCGCCGCCACGGCCACGGCCGACTTCACGCGGGAAATCGGCCACCTGCGCAAGGAGCTCCATTCCTCCGGATGGGCGCCGCGCTCCTACCCGCGCTCGATCCAGAACGACGACGCGAACGTGTCCGCGATGAACATGACGTACGCGCGCACGCACGACTGGGCGCTTGTCAACGATGGACAGCGCGTGGTCGACTACCAGTACATCTTCCCACTGTTCCACCTCGACGCGAAGGACCCGAAGAACTATCTCTTCGAGCCGACCGACCATCTGCTCGGCCTCGCGCGGAACGTCGGACTCGACATCTTCTACCGCCTCGGCACGTCCATCGAGCACACGGGCAACGTCCACTTCAACGCCCGCGTGCCGGGCGACTTCGACAAGACCGCCGAGATCTTCGCCGGCATCATACGCCACTACAACAGGGGCTGGGCGAACGGACACCAGTGGAACATCAAGTACTGGGAGCTGTGGAACGAGCCGGACGGCATCACCAACATGTGGTGGCTGCCGGAGGCCGAGGGCGGCAAGGACCGCGAGAAGATGCGCGACATCTTCATCAAGCTCTTCGTCACCTGCCTCAAGCGGCTCAAGACGGAGTTCCCGGACGTGAAGGTGGGCGGCCCCGCGCTCTGCTCGATGAAGCCGTGGTACTTCCGTCCGCTCCTCCAGGCCTGCAAGGACGCGGGCGTGGCGCCGGACTTCATCTCCTGGCACTACTACGGCTCGAACCCCGACGCGATGGTGAAGTCCGCCGCCGACGCGCGGAAGATGTGTGACGAGTACGGCTTCACGAAGTGCGAGCTCATCCTGAACGAGTGGCACTACATCCTCACCTGGGACGGCATCCACGGCCACAACTCGACGCCCGAAGCGGTCAAGAAGGCGCAGCAGGGGCCTTCCGGTCACAACAACATCGACTCCGCCTGCTTCACGCTCGCCTCCCTCGTCAAGTTCCAGACCTCGAAGCTCGACCAGGCCTACTACTACGGGTGTGGCGCATCCGGCAACTGGGGCTATCTCAACGGCTACCGCCAGCCGAACAAGAACTGGTACGCGTGCCGCATGTTCGGCGACCTCGTGAAGAACTATTCCGCGATGTACGCCACCTCCGCCGGTCCGGCAACGGCCTCCGCGCTGGCCCTGAAGTCGAAGGACGGCAAGAAGGCCGCGCTTCTCGTCGTCGACTACCGCGGCAAGGAGCAGACCTTGACCGTGGACGTGAAGGGACTGGACGGGGCGAAGAGCGTCTCGGCGATCATGCTGGACCACACGCACAACGCGACGCCGTTCTCGGCAGACTGGCGCAACGGCACGCTCACGCTCGCGAAGCCGGACAAGAACTCCGCCGCCTTCCTCGTCACCTTCGTTCTGTGACGAATGCGGCAGCCGCCCTGTAGGAGAACGGCGGTGGCCATGTTGTCGTTTCTGTTCGCCATTTCCAGTGTGTCCTGGCGATGCGGCGTGCTAAAGAGGATTTTTCCCATGCGCATACGCCACCGCAATGTGGTATACTTATGTGCATGAGAAAAACAGCAATTGCAGTGTGTGCGCTCGGCGCCGCCTTCGCGGGCTACCAGTGCATGGCCGTCCCGGCGCTGGCGCTCCGTCCGCCTGCCGTGCCGCTCGTGACGGTGGACCCGTTTTTCAGCGTGTGGAGCGCGGCCGACCGTCTGACGGACGTGGAGACGACGCACTGGACGGGCGCAAAGCAGCCGGTTACGGTCCTGCTTGAGGCCGATGGCCGCGCGTGGCGACTCTGCGGCGCGACGCCTGCGGACGTACCCGCGCTGCCGCAGCTGACCACGGAGGTACGCCCCACGCAGACCGTCTGCACGTTCGCCGAGGGCGCGCTGCGCGTGGAGCTGCGCTTTTCCACGGCGAAGCTGCCGGACGATCTCGACGTGTTCTCGCGCCCCGTCACCTACGTGACCGCGCGCGTGCAGGGCGCGCGGACGTGGCGGTTGAAACCGTCCATCTCCGCCGCCCTCGCGACGAACGACGACGCCGCGCCGATGGTGACGAACCGCACAGAGGTGGCGGTGGGAGAATGCGGCGGTCGCGGGGCGACCGCCCTACCGGCCATCTCGATCAGCCGCCGCAAGCAGAAGCCGCTCGGCCGCCGCGGCGACCGCCTGCGCTGCGACTGGGGCTGGGCTTGGCTCGTGGGGCCGTCCGTGCCCGCCGCCGGCGAGTCGCACTTCCTGCTCGCGTACGACGACGTGAAGTCCATCCGATTCTTCGGCCGGGACCTGCCCGCCTGGTGGCGACGCAACGGCCTCGCGTTCACGGACATGCTCGCGGCGGCGCTGCGCGACCGCGCGGACCTGCTCGCGAAGCTCGACCGGTTCGACGCCGAGTTTACGCGCGACCTCGCGCGCATCGGCGGCGAGAAGTACGCGGCGCTCGCGTGCCTCTCCTACCGCCAGAGCTTCGCGGCGTGCAAGCTCGTGGCGGACCCGAACGGCCAGCCGTTCTACTTCTCCAAGGAGAACGGGTCCGGCGGCCTGATCGGCACGACGGACGTCTTCTACCCGCAGCTGCCGCACTTGTTGCTGATGAGTCCCGCGCTCGCGAAGGCCACGCTCGCGCCCACGTGCATCTACGCCGCGTCCGCGAAATGGCCCTACCCCTACGCGCCGCACGACCTCGGCGTCTATCCTGTGGCGGAGGGGCAGTACTACGGCATGAAGAAGGGGCAGGCCGTGGGCGGCGGCGACGACGACACGTTCCGAATGCCCGTGGAGGAGTGCGGCAACATGCTCATCGCGCTCGCGGCGGTGGCGACGGCCGAGGGGAACGCGGAGTTCGCGGGGCGCTGGTGGGGCGAGGTGACGAAGTGGGCGGAGTATCTCGCGAAGTTCGGCTACGACCCCGGCAACCAGCTCTGTACGGATGACTTCGCGGGGCATCTCGCGCACAACGGAAACCTGTCCGTCAAGTCCATCGTGGCCCTCGCGTGCTACGCGCGGCTCGCGGAGATGCGCGGCGAGCGGGAGACGGCGGCGAAGTACGCCGCGCGCGCGAAGGGCATGGTGCCGCAGTGGATCGCGGCTGCGAAGGGCGGTCGGCACGGCGCCGCGAAGCTCGTGCTCGGGCCCTGCCACCATCCGGCCGACACCTGGGCGCAGAAGTACAACCTCGTTTGGGACCGTATCCTCGGCCTTGGGCTCTTCCCCGCGTCCGTCGCCGAAGGCGAACTGAAGGCCTACCGCCAGCTGCTCCTGCCGTACGGCCTGCCGCTCGACAGCCGGCTCAACTACACAAAGGCGGACTGGACCGTGTGGTCCGCCACGCTCACGGGCAAGCGCGACGACTTCGAGGCGCTCATCGCGCCGCTCTACCGGTTCGCAAACGAGACGCCCGACCGCGTGCCGTTCACCGACTGGTACTGGGCGGACAACGGGCGTTACCGCGGGTTCGTCGCCCGCAGCGTGGTGGGTGGTTTCTTCCTCCCTGCGCTCTACGACCGGGAACTGTGGAAAAAGTACGCGTCACGCGGTGCGGACGTGAACGGCGCCTACGCGCCGGTCAAGTGAGGGGGAACGCATGAAGCCGCCGCGCATTCTTTTCGTCGGGAACTTCCTCGTGCGCCACTGGGGTAACGGGCGCACGGGGATCGACATGCGCCTTGCGGCGGGGGCGATACGCAACGAGTGGGAGATGTCCACGTTCTCGGAACGCGACGTGACGCGCTTCCTCGCGCCGCTCGGCTTCATGCGGAACGTCGGCGCGAAGATGATGAACGCGCGGCTCGTGAAGACGGTGCGAAACTGGAAACCGGACTTCGTCTTCATTTCGCATTGCGACTACGTGACGAACGAGGCGCTCGCGGCGGCGCGCAAGGCGTGCCCCGGCGTGCGGATCGTCCACATCAACTGCGACCCAGTCGAGACGGAACACTGCCGCGCGCAGATCGCGCGGCGCATGGAGTCGTGCGACGCGATATTCGTGACGACTGCCGGAGACGTGCTGAAGCAGTGGACCACTGGGCGCAACGTTGTTGGCTTCTTCCCCAACCCGAGCGACCCCTCGTACGAGGTAGAGGACAACTCCACGAAGACGGAATTCAAGTGGGACCTATTCTTCGCGGGGCGTCCCGCGCTTGCGGACGCGCGGCGCGAGCTGCTTGAAAAGGTTCACGCGCGGCTCGACCCGTCCGTGCGCTTCGGCCTGTTCGGCATGGACGCGGCGCCGCTCGTCGTCGGGCGCGCCTACGAGGAGGCGATCGCCGCCTCGAAGATGGGACTCTCAATCAACCGCTTCGAGGGATGGAAGTGGTACGCCTCCGACCGCGTCACGCACTTGATGGCGAACGGCGTCCTTACGTTCCAGTATGACGGCAACGACATGCAGCGTTTCTTCTCCGGCAAGGAAACGGCCTACTTCCACACGCCTGAGGAGCTTGCGGACCGCATCGGCTGGTTCAATTGCCACGACGAGGAGCGACGCCGGGTTGCGGCGGCCGGGCGCGCGGCCTACCGGCGCCTGTTCGACGCGCGGCGGGTGCTCAGGTACATGGTCGAAACGACGCGCGGGGACGCGCATTCTGAGCCATACGAGTGGGCTGATGAAGTGTACCGCTGAACACGCAAAATTTATTTGGTTGCATTTCTGTGTTTACTACGCCGCCGATTTTTCGTATCATATCGCCGACGCCTAAATAGGAGGTTGCCATGAGTGATAAAGAAGAGATGATGCAGGACGACGATTTCTCACCGGATGAGTTGATCGTCCGCAAGAAGAAGACGCCCGAGATGCGCACGGGCGTGACGGCGGAGTCTATACTGAAAACTACTGCCGATGCGTTGGAGACGCTGCGCGCCAAGAACCCTTTGGTTGAATGTCTCGCGAGCCTGGCGGGCGCCACGCAGGCTGCGAACGCGCTGTTCGCGGCGGGCGCCTCGCCGGTGGTGGTAGAGGACATGGGCGAGGCCACGCAGCTCGCGCGCACGGCGGACGGACTTCTCGTCAACATGGGGTCGGTGACGAAGCCTCAGACGGAGTCGATGCGCGCCGCAGTGTCGCACGCGAACAGCGCGGCGCGTCCGTGGGTACTCGTTCCTGCCGGCATCGGCGCGCTGCCGCTGCGCACGTTCGCCACGAAGGAGCTCATGCGCCGTTTCCCAGCGGTGATCCGCGGCAACGGCTCCGAGATCATGTTCCTCGCCGGCGCGCCGACGGGCGGACGCGGTAGCGAGTCGCTCATTCCGAGCGCGGACGCCGTGCAGGGCGCGCAGCGCCTCGCGGGCGTGACGCACGCTGCGGTGCTCGTTGCGGGCGATACGGACTATGTTGCAGCCGAGGGCGCGCCAGTGGTGGCCATTCCGCACGCGGCGCGTCCGCGTTTCGCGGGCGAAGGCTGCATCCAGGGCGCGCTCTGCGCCGCGTTCCTCGGCGCGCTCGGCACGCGCGCGCGGTGGGAGGCGGCTCTTGCCGCATCCATCGTGATGGCCATCGCAACCGAGAAGGCGCTGAAGGTCGCAAAGGGGCCGGCGTCGTTTTTCGTTGCGCTGATCGACGCGCTCGCCGCGCTCACGCCGGCCGAAGTGCAGAAGCTAGGCAAGGTCACGGTCGCGGGTGCCTAGCGCACTACGCGGACCGGAAAGGCGGCGTCGGCTAGACGCGCGGCCATTTCGGGCGTCGCGAGGATTTCGGGATTCGCCGGCATATCGGGAATCCAGAGAACCTGCGCGGCGCCGTATGTTTCTGCGTATTCGCGCAGGAAACGAACTCCCTCAGTTGGACCGAGCACGAACAGCGTGGTGGAGAGTCCGTCCGCGAGCGTCGCGCCGAGCGTGGGTGGCGTGACCACCGTGACGCCCGCGACACCCGTGACGGGTTCGCCGGTGCGTCCGTCTAGGATGTGCGAATACCGCTTGCCGTCACGTTCGACGAACCGCTCGTAGTTGCCGCTTGTCGCGACCGATTCGCCTTCGGCGAGGACGAGCGCGGCGGCGAGCCCGTCGCCGAACGGATTGCGCACGCCCGTGCGCCAGCTACCGCGTATGGCGCGGAGGTTGCCGCCGAGGTCCACGAGCAGTCCGTCGAAGGGGATCTTGGCAGGGAGCGCGCGTACGGAGACATCCACGGCGAAGCCCTTGGCGATCGCGCCGAGGTCGAAGTCGCAGAAGGGTTGTCCGTGGCTGAACCCGAGTTCGCGCAGCCGCGCGCCCACGCGCGGGTTGAAGGCGTTGCCGGACGCCGCCGCGAGGTCGAGCGCCGCCTGATAGCAGGGACGCGCTTCTGCCGAGGCGCGCGCAAAGGCGGTTGTATCACCCGCGCGCGAGAGGCGGCACAGTTCGGAATCGGGATCCCAAGCGGAGAGCAGCGCGTTCAGGCGCACATAGGTCTGCTGCACCGATTCGCGGACGGCGTCCTGCGCCGACGCATCCCCGCCGCGGAACGTGAGGCCTGCGACGGTGCCCATGACGGGCCATTCAACGCGGCGCGGCGTCGTCCGCGCGTTGGAGCGCGCGAGCAGAATTGGCAGACCGACGGCGAGTGCGCCGATGGCAATGGTTACGATAAGGCGGCAAATACGCATGGCGGTTAGTATACCATAGCCGAGGTTTTTTTGGTATACTGTGCGCGCTAGGAGAAATCATCATCCATGATCAAAAAGTTAAAAGGCGCGTTTGCATTCTACAAGGAAGGGTGCTGGGACGTTGATGTCGGTGCGTCCGGGTTCTTTCGGCGCATCGGCGTGAAGATCGTTCGGTTCGTGTCGGCTACGGTCTCGAGTTTCAGCGAACACCGTTGCGGCCTGCACGCGGCGGGGCTCACCTACTTCTCGATCCTCGGTTTCGTCCCGGTCATCTGTATGCTGATGGTATGTGCCAAGGCGTGCGGCGTGGGCAACTTCGCACGCGAGAAGATCAACGAGCACATCGATGCGTTCATCTCGCAGGTGGAGACGGCCCAGAAGAATGCCGCCTCCGCCGCCGCAGCCGCCCCGCGCGAGGCGGATGCCGCCGCGCAGGCCGTCGTGGACGACAAGGTAAAGCTGGAAAACTTCAAGGCGGAGGCGTCCAAGGACCTTGCCCAGAAGGGACGCCAGTTCGCGAACGAGATGTTCGACCGCATCGACAAGGTTGACCTGTCCACGCTGGGGTGGATCGGGTTTGCCATGCTGATGTGGACGGTAGTCTCAACATTGGGGCAGGTGGAGATTGCCGTAAACGAGGTATGGCACGTCGACAAGGCCAGACCCATTTGGCGGAAGTTCATAGTCTACCTTTCCATCGTCATTGCCTTGCCGACTTTCCTTTCTCTGGCGATGTCCCTTCCGATTCTTCGCCTGGCAAAGAAGGCGCTAGACGCGACGCTTGGTGCCTCGAGCTATACGCGATGGGTCGGGGACTCCCTCGTCACACTCCTAACGTCGCGTCTTTTCGGCTTTTTCATCACGCTTATCTTCGCCTCGCTGGCATTCGCCGTGCTCCTGAAGATGATGCCTAACAGACGCGTCAGTTTCCGTGCGTCGTTTCGTGCGGGCATCATTACGGCGCTGCTTGTGGGCGGCTGGATGAAACTCTGTACGACAGCGGGCGTTGGCATTTCCAGGTCCAGCGCCATGTACGGCTCCTTTGCGGCCGTGCCGATCCTTCTTGCCTGGATTTACATGAGCTGGCAGCTGGTGCTGCTGGGGAGTTGCATGTCTTATGCGTTCGAAAGTGTACATCGCGGCAGCCTTGTTAGGGTTGACGGTTGAGGCGGCGCCCAGATTCACGGATCCTGTATGGCGTCCTGATCTCGGGATATCTCTCCCGGGACTTGCCCGCTCGGAGGCTCGGCCATTTACTCTTCCTAAGGCGGAAGGGTATCTCGTCACCTCCACGACCGGGAATCGGAGGCTCGAAGATCGTTTTGACGTGTTCGACCTCTGGGTTTCCGCCACGCTGCGCGGCAGGTGGGTTGACTATGAGGGCAACCAGCTCCAGATCGCCCGTCTCTTCGCCCAGCCGCCCATGGACGCACCCGGCACAGTGAGTACGCGGCGCGCATTCTACGACGCGCTGAAACGGCGGACCATAGACCCCAAGCGACTGGAACAGCGCAACGAGGCGGTGCAGGCCATCGCCCCGGTCGACGTGCTGTCGCCGGTGAAGCCGCGCCGTTCGCAGCGGCAGAACCTGATGGACATTGTGTATTTCCCCTCTACGAACGACCATGCGCTTGTCTGCGCGTTCCGTCCGCGCACCCCCGAGCGGAATGAGGTCCCTGACTGGTACCTTGCCTCCCTCATCGCGGCGCCTGGCGCCGACATGAACGAGGTGCAGTCTTGGTTTGACGAGGCTTTCCTCGACGAGATCTCCGTGCCGCCTGCGCGTTCGCGGACCGAGCCGACCGTCGACAAGCTTCCGCCCGACGAGGCGGAAGAGGGTGAACTGCTGTGGCGGGACGTTCGCGGCAACGTTGTGAACTACGACGACTGGCATTCCACGTCGGCCGAAGACGTCCTGATCGTAGACGACGTCGATCCAGTCGTCCGCAGCACCTTCATCTCTACGCTTACTAACGACCTGCCACGTCTGCGCCGCGCATACGCGAAGTGCGTGCCGAGTGCGCTTTCGGCAACGAACCAGACCGCAGTCGTTCGCGTGTTCCGCAGCAAGGAGGAGTACCTCGCATACGTGGGAGTGGAGCACAAATGGACCGCCGCGCTCTGGAGTCCTACGCGCCGCGAGCTAGTGCTATATCATCCTGACGGCGGCGCGGAACAGTTGATCCACACCGTATGGCACGAGGCGTTCCACCAGTACCTGGCCTACGCGGGGTCGATGATAGACAGTTCCCCGTGGTTCAACGAAGGCCATGCCAAGCTCTTCGAGTATTCGCATTTCGACCGGGACGGCAAGATAGTGTTCGACCGCGACGTGCAGGCTGCGGCATATGTGCATGAATACGCCGCCGAACTGGCTCAGGACATCCCCGCCGTGCTGGAGATGGACTATTCGGATTTCTACGACGGCACGCGGGAGGACATAGCCGCGAAGTACCGCGTCGCATGGTCGATGGCGTATTTCCTCGAGGTGGGCGCGCCGAAACTGCCATATCGTCCGTTTGAACGCCTGCGCGCGAAGTATGTCGAGGCGCTTGTGCGCACGCGTTCCATGCACGGGGCCACGGCTGCGGTGTTTGACGACGAGACGCGCGAGGCTTTCATCTCGGCCTGGCTCGATTTCTGGAAGCGGCAATGAGCGGATACGTCGGGCGCCTCGCGCCAAGTCCCACGGGGGCGCTGCACCTTGGCAACGCGCGCACGTTCATGATTGCATGGCTGCGCGCGCGTTCGTGCGGCGGGAAGGTCGTATTCCGCATGGAGGACCTCGACCACCCCCGCGACAAGCCCGGCGCTGCCGCCGCGGCCGTCGAGGACCTGCGCTGGCTCGGTTTCGACTGGGACGAGGAGCATGTGCAGTCCGAGCGCCGCACAGTATACCGCAATGCCCTTGCCCGCCTTGACGCCTATCCCTGCATTTGCAGCCGCAAGGACGTGACGAGCGCACAGTCCGCACCTCACGCCGGCGAGCAGTTGTTCTACCCCGGAACCTGTCGCGGACGCTTCGCCTCGTGGGACGAGGCGGCGGCGGCCTGTGCGCCGCGAATCCCGTGTTGGCGTCTCCGCGTGCCGGACGGAACCACAGTGCGCTTCGACGACGCCTTCGCCGGCCCGTACGAGCAGGACGTCTCGCGCACGCTGGGCGATTTCCCCCTTGCGCGCGACCCAGACGGCGCGGGCTACACTCTGGCCGTCACTGTGGATGACCTTCTGATGGGCGTGACTGAGGTTGTGCGGGGCGACGACCTCCTGCCTGCCACGCCGCCTCAGATACTCGTAGCGCGTCAGTTGGGGTATGCTCCGCCCGCTTACTGTCATGTGCCGCTCGTCGTGGGACCGGATGGCCGCCGCCTCGCAAAACGCCATGGCGATACGCGCCTCGCGGCGTTCCACGCGGCAGGCGTATCCCCGGAACACATCGTCGGCTGGCTTGCCTACACCTGCGGGTGGAATGCTAAAAAAACGCCGACCCGGCTGCAAAGCCTGGTCGGGCGCTGCCCGTTGGAGACAATCCCGCACGAGGCGGTCGTCTGGAACGGATCCTTTACTTGACCGTGATCACGCTGTTGAGCGTGCCGTGGTCGTTCTGCACGAAATCCCTGTTCTCCGGATCGGCGCACCATGTGCCGTCGATCACGAATTTGTACTGGTACGTGCCGGGAGCCAGCTTGATGGTGACCGAGTAGACGCCGTTGCCTTTCTTTTCCAGCATCTTCTTGCCGGTAGGATCCCAGTTGTTGAACGTTCCCGCGAGGTAGACGGTCTTGCCCGGTTCGGCGTGCACGGTGAACGTGACCGACTTCTCGACGGGCTTGGCGGCCTTGGTGGTCGCCTTTTTGACCACTGTGCGGGTCTTTGGCGCCGTGACGGTTTTCACGGCAGTTTTGCTCTTGATCTTCATTTTTGTTTACTCTCCTGGCTTCTGAAGCTCGCTCATGCTTGAGTTCACCCCAAAAAGGAGCAAATAGTATATCTTTTCCGTGGCCTGCCGTCAAGGGGGTAAAATACGAAAAATTGCAAAAATGCGGCGATGTCATTGCGCTTCACGGCAGGTTTTGATATGCTACCAGGAAATCCACCGGTACAAGCCGCATGGGGAAGTCGCTGCTCCCCGTGCCAATGTAACGAAAACGAAAGGAAAATGAAAGTGCATAAGATCGCAAAGATATCTTGTTGTAGTACGCTTGCTGTCGCGGCGGTGGCAATGTCCTGCGTTGCGGAAGCGGCTAAGCCGGAGCCGATATTCGCGAAATACCGCTTTGACGTGAAGTCTAACCTCTACCCAGTGGGCGGTACGGCGAAAGTGGAGGCGTATGTCGCGGACAAGCACGGCAACCTTGCGACGAAAGGCGTCGTCGACGTGTGGGTGGACAACGGTTGGACGAATGTCGTCTGGCGGCGCACCGTCGATCTTGCCAAGGAACCCCGCATCAAGATGTCGTTCACGCGCGATACGCCCGGCTCGCTGCGCATCTACATGAAGGGAAAGAACATCCCCGTGCGGGAGCGGATGGACCGGATGATCTTCGGCATGGAGCACATCGAGCCGTTCACGCCGTGTCCGCCGGATTTCGAGTCGTACTGGCGCGGCGAGCTCGCGCGCCTTGAACGCGAGGTCCCGATTGCGGTGGAGAAGACGCCCGCGCCGAAACTCGACACGCCCGACCATACGGCATACTACGTGAGCTTCGCGACGTTCAACGGCGGACGAATCTACGGGCTGCTGCTCGTGCCGAAAGGGGAAGGCAGGTTCCCCGCCATGGTGAACGTGCCGGGTGCCGGTCCCGGAACGAATACGATCTTTCCATCCAAGCGGCAATTGGTGCGCAAGGGCTGGATCACCCTGTTGATGAACGTACACGGCATCCCGCTCACCGGCACGAACGCCGAATACCATGCACGTTTCAAGAAGTGGTTCGCCGACTACGTGACGAAGGCGGGCGAGCCTCGCTACCAGTATGTCGGCTACGCCGAGAGCCGCGAGGCGCCGTTCTACCACCGCACGATTCTCGGCATGACGCGCGCGATCGATTGGCTTGCCAAGGAACCGTATGCCGATTCCTCCCGGTTTGTCTACTATGGGTGCAGCCAGGGCGGCGGCTTCGGCCTCTACCTCACGGCGATGTGGGGACGCTTCGCGAAGTCGCTCGTCCTCTGTCCCAACAAGTGTGACATGCTCGCATATCGGGCGGGCCGCCAGCCGGGAAGCTCGCACATCATGAACCAGAAACCGGAGAAGATCGCGGCAGCGGAGAAAAACGCGCCGTACCACGACAACTGCAACTTCGCGCGGATGATCCGCACGCCTGTCCGCATGGTGTACGGCACGGCGGACGACAACTGCCAGACCATCGGCGGCATCGCCGCGTTCAACTGCATCGCGTCCAAGGACAAGCAGCTGCGGCTCCTGTCGGGCCAGGGACACGGTTGGTATACGGCCGGCTTCGAGAACTGGCTTTTTAATCTCCCTCAAAGGAACAAGTAATGGCAACTAAAATGACTCGCAACAGATTGATGACATTTGCAGCGTTGGCAACGCTTGCGCCGGCCGTAGTGCTGGCCGACGGTGCGCTCAAGCCAAAGGTCCTCATGGTGATGATGGACGGCGTGCGGGGCGACGTCGTGGAGAACGCGCCGATGCCGAACCTCCTCGCGCTGCGCGAAGGCCGGTGGCGTCCGGGCTACAAGGGCTTCAGCACGCTCACCGCGCACACGCTCTACGATGCGCGTCCGTCGAGCGCGGCGAACCACTGCGCGATCGCCACCGGCGTGACGGCAGCAAAGTCGAAGATATTCAAGAACGGCGACACGCCCAACGGCAACTTTGGCGAATGGCCGAGCTGGCTCGCGCGTCTTGTCGAGGCGAAACCCGGAACGAAGGCGCTGTACACATACTCATGGAAGGGCGACATCGAACTCTCGCCGCACCCGAACGTGCGGAATCTCCGCCTCCCGACGGTCTGCGACGTCAACTGGCCGACGGTTCCCGGCTCCTACGCGGAATACGCCTCGACCATCCCGAAGATCATGGCGTCGGACGATGCGCCGGACGCGGTTATTTATTTCATCGACATCGCGGACCTCGGCGGACACCGCACGGGGTTTTATCCCTACGGAAAGGAGTACATCCACGATGCGCGGCTCGTTGACCGCATCATCGGCGACACGCTCGCCGCGATCGCGTCGCGTCCGCAGTTCGCGAACGAGGACTGGCTCTTCCTGATCACTAGCGACCACGGCGGGTACGGCAAGTCCCACGGCATCTGGGGCGGACACGCGACGACGATCCCCGTGATCGTCGCCGGACGCCACGTGCCACAGGGTTGCATCACCGGAATGCCGCGTAACTTCGATCTCGCGTCGATGGCGCTTACGCACTTCGGCCTCGACGTGAAGAAGATGAACCTCGATAGTCGTCCGCTCGGCGCGCCGTCCGTTCCAAAGACGCGCAGTCTCGCCGACGGCCTTGCGGCGTATCTGCCGTTCTCCGAGGCAAAACCGGCGAACGTCGTCACCGGCGGTATCGCCGCACAGGCGCACGGGAAGACCGTTTCTGGCGTTGATGGCGGATTATTTGGGCGATGCCTGCGCGTGGCGGCGGAAGAGACGGGCGCGTGCGGGGTGTCGCTCGACGGATCCGAAAAGCTCGATTTCGAGAATGGCGCGGACTTCACCGTCGCGCTCTGGTTGCGTCTCGACGAGCCGCAGGCGCCGCAGGCACCGATCTTCGCGAACAAGGACTGGACTACAGGCAAGAATCCCGGCATCGTCCTCGTCGGCGCGCGCAAAACGGATGCCGTGAAAAAACTAGGCGTCTGCTTCAACTGCGGACTTTCCATCGACGAGAAGCGGATTGACATGGGCACGTTCGACATCGACTACGGCGAGTGGTGCTTCTACGCCGTCACGCGCCGTGCGGACGGCGTCCTGACCATTTACCAAGGAGGACAGGACGGGCATCTCTACTGGATAGCCGAGGACGCCTCCGCACTGGTCCTCAAGACGGGACTCCCGTTCTGGATCGGGCAGGATGGAACGGGAAAATGCAAGGTGTCGCTCAAGGGCGACGTGGACGACTTCGCGCTCTGGACACGCGCCCTCACGCGTGAGGAAGTGCGCCGCATCCACGATGCGGGCAGAAAAGGCCATGATCTCGGTTCGATGTTAAACTTTCCAGACAAGATTTCCACATGCAAATGAATGCGACAAGAAGAGAGTTCATAGCGTGCGGATCGGCCGCTGCCGCCGCATCGCTTTTCGCTGCCGAGCCGGAAAAGGCCAAGGCTACGGCGAAGTTTTCCGCTTGGGACGAGGTCCCGCTCGGCAAGACGGGCATACGCACGACGCGGCTCGGTTTCGGCACAGGCGTCAGCGCCCACAACCGGTCGAGCGGAATAATCCGGCGTAACGGGCACGAAGGCGCCGTGAAGCTCATTCGAGCCGCGTACGAGAGGGGAATTAGGTTCTTCGATACGGCGGACAGCTACGGCACGCATGATGTCATACGCGAGGCCCTCGCCCCGTTCCCGCGCTCTTCGTACACGATCTGCACCAAATACTGGTACCAGCGTGGCGGTATTCCAGAGGCAGCCCACACCGACGTCGAGACGTCCGTGAACAGGTTCCTGCGCGAACTCGGCACGGACTACATCGACATCCTGCAGATACACTGTGTTTCGCAGGGAGACTGGCCTACGGCTCTTCAACCGCACATGGATGGCCTGGAACGGTGCAAGAAGGCGGGCAAGATACGTGCCCACGGCTGCTCCTTCCACGGGGGCTCTTCCCTGCCGAAGGCGCCGGAGACAAAATGGCTCGACGTTGCGCATGTCCAGATCAACCCCTTTGGACGCAAAATGGGACTTCATCCAGACCGCGCACTGGAGATTGTACGCAAGCTCAGGGCTTCAGGACGGGGCATTGTCGGGATGAAGGTCCTCGGCGAAGGCTCGCTCGCGAAGGAGGGCAGGATCGACAGGTCCATTTCGTGGGTGTTGCAGAATGCTGCCGCAGACGTCCTCGACATCGGCTTCCTCGATATCGCGGAAATCGACGACATCGTCCGGCGCATCGCGTCGGTTGACAAGCTACAATAAGGATAATGGATACGACAAGAAGATAATTCATCGCGAGCCGGTCATCGTCTGGAACGACGACAACAGTTCTGCGATTTTCCGTGAAGAGTGTAATTAAGTGCTGAAAATCTTAAGATAAATACAGTGTTCAAAATAAAAATGCGCTGAACATTGTAATTATCTCATAAATATGATATGATATCTTCCGTGTTCAACGAGAAGGTAGGCTTATGATAGGCAGAAAAGAAGAAATCAAGGCGCTTGACTGGGACTTGTCGCGTCCCGAATCTCAGCTTGTCGTCGTATACGGAAGGCGTCGCATCGGCAAGACGTATCTGATTCGGGAGAAGTTTTCGGATCAGTTCACCTTCTACCACACGGGCGTTCGCGATGGGACCTTGCGCGATCAGCTGGATGCGTTTCGCGCTTCGCTCGTGCAGTACGGGTATCGGAAATGCCCGAGGCTCGCGAGCTGGCTTGACGCGTTTACGCGGCTTTCGGAGTTGGTTGCAGCTGCGCCGGCCGGACGCAAGGTCGTGTTCATCGACGAGATGCCCTGGATGGATACGCCGCGCTCGAAGCTTGTGTCGTCCTTCGAGTACTTCTGGAACAACCAGATGCTGGTCAGGAAGGAGAAGGACGTGTTCATGGTCGTCTGCGGGTCTGCGACATCGTGGATCGTCGAGAACATCGTACACAACAAGGGAGGTCTGCACGACCGCCTGACGGACAGGATTTGGCTCCGTCCTTTCACTCTTAAGGAGTGTTCGGAATACACGGCGTCCCTCGGCGTCACGCTCAGCCGCCACGAACTCTGCCAGGCGTACATGATCTTCGGCGGCGTTCCGTACTACTGGAGCCTCCTTCGGGGAGACCGGAGCTTCGCCCAGAACGTGGATTCGCTTTGTTTCTCGGAACACGGCAAACTGCGGGACGAGTTTGGCTACCTCTATTCCTCGCTCTTCCGCGATGCCACGGCGCATCTCAAGATCGTCACGGCGCTGGCCTCGTGCAAGTCCGGCGTGACGCGGGAGGAACTGGTCGAAAAGACCGGCATCACCAACGGCGGGACGATGAAGAAGACGCTGGAGGAGCTTGTCCGCTGCGATTTCGTCCGTCAGTTCAACGCCTGGCACAAGAAGAACCGCGATGCATTCTTCCAGCTGACCGACAATTTCACGCTCTTCCATTTCTCGTTCATGAACGGAAGCGTGCATGATCCGAACTTCTGGATGAACTCCGTCGGCGGGTCGCGCCTCGCCAACTGGGAGGGACAGTCCTTCGAGCGCGTCTGCATTCTCCACATCGACCAGATCAAGCGGGCGCTGGGCATCTCCGGCGTCGGGTGTGAGGTCTATTCCTGGCGGAAACGCGCGGATTCAAAGCGCGAGAAGGGCGCGCAGATCGACCTGGTGCTTGAGCGGCAGGACGGCAACGTCAACCTTTGCGAAATGAAGTTCTACAGGACGCCCTACGAGATCACCGCCGAAGAGGAGACGAAGCTCCTCAATCGGCGCGAGGCGTTCCGCGCCGACACCGGGACGACGGCGAATTGCCGCATAACCGTCATTGCTGCCGAAGGGATCAAGCCCGGCGTTCATGCCTCGGTCGCACAGAATACGCTGACCCTTGATGACCTTCTAGATTCGTAAACGGTTTGCAAAATGCCGCCGGGGGATTGACGAATCACGGAAGGATGTGCTAACATATCGCACATCTTTCATTGGGAGACCAACGGCGTTGAACGGGAAACCGCAAATGACGGCATGAAAGAAAGGTCAAAAGGATGGAAACAAAGGCAATTCGCGCCGCGATTGCGGCAATCTTCGTGGCGGCGTTGCCGTCGTTGGCGGGTCAGAACCTGATTGTGAACGGGGCGTTCGAGGACGAAGGCACGTACATGCCGCGCATCAGTTCCCGCGCCAACGGGACTTATGCGTACTATTCCGACGGACAGGGGTTCAACGCCTCGCCGTGGACGTTCACCGGTCTTTCCGGGCTGTGCGTCACCAATTCGGCGTTCATGAATCAAATCGCGGGCTACGACATCGGGCAGTATGCGATGTTCCTCCGTCAGACGGCCACGGCGCAGCAGACGTTCACCGTGACGGAGACCGGATGCTACCGTCTTTCGCTCAGGTACTGGGCATGGCAAAACGTCACGGCGCAAACCACGACGGTCCTGATGATCCATGGTTCGGACACCGTAACACTCGGAACGCTTTCGCCTGGCAACTCAAACGGAATGGTGTACCAGTTCGACTTCGTGACGAACATCACTGAGACCGGCTCCTACACGCTGAAGTTCTCGCAGACGAAGACCGGCGGCGACGGCGGCAACATCTTCGACGAGATCAAGTTCATGCGCGTCGGGGGCGTGAACCTCGTGAAGAACCCTGGCTTCGAGGAAGGCTCTATCTCCGGCAGCAACTACACGCGTATCGGTGGAAGCGGCTATTCCAACCCCTACTGGACCGGCGGCGACGTGGCGGACGCCAACAACTGGATTTGCCTTTGCGCGTACAACAACATGGGCGGATACTTCAACCACACCTACTGGAATCCCGGCAAGTATGCTCTTGCCGTCCGCAATACGGCGGCGACGGACACTTCGCTTGCGCAGCAGGAGATAACCTTCGACGAGCCGGGGCTCTACCGCGTGTCGTTCGCGTATCTTGGATGGGTTGACACACGTGAGCATCTTTCCACCGAAGTGCGCCTCGCCCATGGCGCGACGACAAACGTGATCGGCGCAATCGACCATGCAGACGCGCGCTGGGGCAAGGCGCTCGCCTGTACCTGCTACGCCGAAATCACGGAAGCGGGAACGTACGCCCTCCAGTTCACCATACCCGGCAACACGGCGGTTGAAACCGCAAATATCATCGACAACGTGGTCGTCAACCGCTGTGGCTCCCCGAATCTCATCCAGAACGGCTCGTTCGACGCGGGCGGCGGGACGGTCGGCAACTACATCAAGAGCACCGCATCCGACTTTTCCAATCCACATTGGACAGGGACGAGGGCCGACACATTCGGCCTTGCGGTGCCAGGCAAGGGTTTCCATGTCAACGCCATGGCCCCGCACGTCATGGGAAAGTATTCCCTGTACTTCCGCAAGTCCGGCCTTTCCGCCAGTCAGCGTTTCAATGTCCCTGAGGCGGGATTCTACCACCTGTCGTTCGTCCACTGGGGCTGGAACAAAGGAGGCATCCCCACTGAAGTGAAGGTGCTGCAGGTGAAGGACGGCGGTGCGACGACGAACGTGTGCGGAAACGCGGAGTTTACGCCGGTTGGCGCGGCCAGCGGCGTCTACTACGAGGTGTCGCAGTTCAATGGGCTTGTGTACATCCCCGAGGCGGGCGAGTGCGTTCTCTCGTTCACAACCCGTACGGGCTACGGCGACTCTTACGCCACGTTCATCGACAGCGTGTCGTTCGTGAAGTACGACGCGGACGAGTTTGCGGCGGGCTACGATGCGCCGCTCGCCGTTGACATGCTGCCGCTTTCGTCGGATGGTAGCGTTGTCGTACCGCGCGCCGTCTATGCGGAGCGGGCCGTTGTGGAGAGCGGACAGGTAGTGAAGATGGGTGTACACGTCCATGCCGCATACAATTCCGCGTTCATGCGGAACAACGGCACGATCGTCATGGACGAGTTCAAGGTCGATACGCAGTTTCCGTCGAATATCCATAGTCTTAAAGGTATCTATGCTGGAAGTTCGTCTGGAAAAATACGTGTCGGGAAGATTGTCGATGCGGGGTCGATAGGGGAGGTAAACAATCCCAGGTTCAGGCTTAACGCCGTTTCTGGAGGGGCGGAATACATCGTTGGCGCGGGCGGCTTCTCGTTCCTGAATAACCGCAGACTTGGCGCAAACTGCAACCCATACTATGCGGTCGAAGGTGCGGTGAGGATTGATCCGTACGCCGACTACGCGGTGTGGGAGAATCCGTATATCAACAACAATCAGTCGATTTGGGTGTTTGCGAACGGCACGCTCACGCTTGGCACGACGGACTACGACGATTCCACGGTGGCAAGGACGATCACGTTCAAGGGCGGCATTGGAGGTTACGCGGGTGGCGTCGTGAATGTGGAGGGCATCGGCACGGTCGTGTTCAACTCGACGAGCAACGACGGTTTCGCCGCCGCGCTGAACGTGAAGGATTCGGCGACGCTGCTCCTGAAGGATGGCGCGCACACTGGCTCAGGGACGCTTTCGGTGAAGCCCGGCGCGACGCTCAAGTTCGAGACGTCGCAGACGCTTTCATCGGGCTTCTCCGTCGCGTGCGAGGCGGGTGCGACACTTGATTTCGACGTGTCGCGTCTCGGCGCGGACGTGGCGGCGGCGACGCTCGGCGGCTTCACGCCGCCGGAGAGCGGGCGCGTGACGGTGAAGGTACGCGGGCGCGAGGGCGGCGGCGCGCGGAAGCTGCTCACGAACCTGCCCGAGGGCGTGACGAAGGAGAACTTCGCACTCGACCGGACGGGACTTCCAGGCAACGCCTCGCTCACGGTACAGGACGGCAACCTCCTCATCCGCCCCTGCGGTTTCATGATGATCGTGAAGTAGTATCAGGCAAAGTCCTATGGGACGCGATAACCTAACTGGGAACGCCGCCATCTTGGCGGCGGAAGGCAACCTGACTGGGAACGCCGCCATCTTGGCGGCGGAAGGCAACCTGACTGGGAGCGCCGCCTTCCAG
>CAMKJU010000054.1 GCA_946413265.1 uncultured Lentisphaerota bacterium | reverse complement strand
AGCCCGTTCCTAATCGCATCTATGATTACTTGATTCATCGCTGTTCCCCGTTAGTGTACCAAAACTCTCACAGCCGTGGAAGTGCCTAGCGATTTCCTTTTGGTCAGAAGGAAAAGTATCGATAAGCTCATGCAAATAACTGGGAAAGCCGCCATCTTGGCGGCTTGCGAATATGCTTTCATCTACGCACTCGGTTCCGGGTCGGATGTTTCACGGTACTGCGCAAGGACGGCCGAACTTCATGTGTACAATTCGGACAGTTTCGCCTCCAGCGTCCCGCTCTTCGCGTAGGGCAGCGCATCGAGTTTTCTGAAGTTGTGCCGCAACGAGGCGCCCTTCGACTGAAAGCCCAGAATGTAGTTCATGGCAATCCGATAGATGATCTCCGTTGGCGCAAGGCCGTATACCTGTCGCTCGAAGATGTGCCGCAGACGCTGCTGATCATTCGGGAACAATCTTTTCATCTTCGCATTCCTGTAGAGACGCTTCACGATCTCCGTGATGAACATTCCGGACTTCATGTACAGGTCGATGAACGTCTTGTCGGGATTTCCGAAGCAACCGGGGCTCTCAGCCTCCAGCAAGTCCACCATCCGCACCACGACTTTCCTTGGCGTGAAAATCTGGTTCGTCTTCTGCGGCGGGATGTAGTCGAAGATGTCCTCCTCTGACTTCTCGTCAAAATAGTTTGCAAGACTCTCCTTCTTCCGCATGAACTCCTTCACCGAGTCGTCGAACACAATCGGGTCGAACAGCTGTCCGCTGAACGTATTCCACTGACCCGTCTCCGAATCCTTGTACGTCCCGCCGTCCCGAAGGAAACGGAACTCCTCGAGCGTGATGCCCGTCACCTCGCGGAACACCTCGGCAGGCACGGCCTTGTCGAACGTCTCCAGGGATGTTTTATCGTCGCCGTAGGCCATCAGGAACGACGGTATCGTGCGCGCGAACCCGCGAAGATGGTCTCGTACGCGGTCCATGGCATCGTCTCGCACGCGCTCGCGCGTACTCGTCTCGACCATTCTTACGGTCTCGCGCTTGGCGTCCTCCTCGATCTCGCTGATGAGGCTCGTGAGACGTTCCCTTCCGGTAGCCATCGCCTCGCGTTGCCGCGCATTGAACTCCCTGTTGATTTCGGCGGTGCTTCTCCCCGTCTCGTTCCGCGCCTCCAACGCCTCAGTCCGCTCCTGTTCGATGACGTTCAGCTCGATCATCCCTTCCGACACGACTTTGTCAATGCGCCGTTCTGCATCTGCGGAAAGCTGAGCCTCAATCTGACGCCTGACGGACTTGCTCATCTCGTCCCCGTAATCCTCCTCTGCGCGTTCGACGATCTCGCGGATCACTGTCTCCTTCACCGCCTCCTTCAGACGTTCACGCACCTCGGGCGAACCGTCGCCTCCCGCCGCTTCTTTCACAGCAGCCTTCACATCGGGAGCCTTCCCGTATATCTTTTTCCCAAAAAGGTCTGCAGCCCTGTTACCGACCTGCTCCTCGTCGATGGCCACCTCCCCGTTTTCGTCGAGCGAAAGCGTTGCGCCCGCCTCGCGCACGTCGTTCG
Organism: uncultured Lentisphaerota bacterium; assembly: GCA_946413265.1. GTDB lineage: Bacteria > Verrucomicrobiota > Kiritimatiellia > RFP12 > UBA1067 > RUG572. The sequence goes on along the minus strand of CAMKJU010000054.1, from coordinate 21,657 downwards.
CAAGCGCCTCGTCCTTCTTCACGGCCTCGAACTTCCCGATGATGTCCATCACCTCCTGCGGCGCGGCGAACACGGCCGAGATGTTCTGGAACAGGAAGTTGCTCATGAAGCCCCTGCGCACGACCTCGGCGGACTTGATCCGGCGCGGGATCGAGAGGACTCTCTCTGCGTCGAGCTCCACGAGCTCTCCGCCTTCTTCCTCGCCGATCACGGGGAAGAAGTTCAGCAGTTCGCCGATGTTCCGCCGCCGCGATTCACTGTCGCCGCGCCCCGCCGCCGTGTCCGAGCACAGGTCGTTCGCGAACTGCTCGAAGATGATGAGCGTGCGCGCCGGGTCGAAGTCGAACACGTAGGCGTCGGTCTTGCGCCGGACCCCCTTCCCCTCGCTGAAGAGACACGGGTTCTGCGCGCGGAATGCAGCCTGCATGTACTGCGCGGGCGACTTCATGCTACACAGCATCAGCACGCCCGTCCACTCCGGGACGGTCACCCCCGTCGTCAGCTGTCCCACGCTCACCGTGATCGTCTTCTCGTGTTCTGCGATGGCGCGCACCACCTTGTCGTACGAACGCCTGATCTCGTTTTCGTCGTCCTCGAGCTTTCCGTCGCCCGCCGCCAGCACCACCTCGTAGTCCTTGAATACGGGATGCCCGCGCAGCTTGCGGACAAGCGCCTTTGCGCTGTCGACCCTGTTCAGCAGCCAGAAGGTGTGCTTGAGCTCATCACGCAGTTTCGGCGTGGAGAACGGGAAACGCGGTTCCTTCGTGAGCGCGTCCAGAAATCTGTCCACTTCGGCATCGTGCCGGAAACGGCCGTTGCCGTCCGTCTCGAAGAAGAGGTTGAGGTCGAAGGCATACGCTTCCTGTTCACCGTCGATGTCGATGCCGCGCGCAAGTTTGTCGCGCACCACCTCGGACATCCTGTACGTGTAGAGGCTCATTCTCGGAAGCGCGATGTACGGGTTCTCGGCGCCGTTCGGGTCGTTCCATTCGGCCTTCGCGCGCTGCTCGTCCGCATACGTCCAGTTGAAGATGGCCTTCGGCGGGAACTTGCCGCTCGCAAGCGCCTTGAACGGCGTGCCTGAAAGGTGCAGCGTGAAGCGCCGCCGGATGCGGTCGAACGCAACGTCGGTCTTGTAGGTGTCCACTCCCTCATGCGCCTCGTCCACCACCAGCAAGTCCCATTCCAGATCCTGCACCTCCTTCAGCTTGTCGTAGCTTCCGCCAAAATAGACGGACCCCTTCAAGTCCTGCAAGCTCACAAACTCAATGCACTTGACGGTGGGAGAGGAGGCGTCCCTCGCACATGCAAAATCGACGAACTGCTTGCGCGGCAGTACCCCCCGCTTGCCCGCGAGCGCGTCCGTCTCGCTCACGAACCAGTATCCCGACTCCTCGCCGAGAAACCGACAATAGTCCTGGAGCCATGAGTTGGCCACCGCCGGCCTGTTCGTCACCACCAGCACCGTCTTCGCGTTCAAACGCTTCGCAAGGTCATAGACGGCCAGAGTCTTCCCGAACCGCGGTTTGCAGTTCCAAAGGAATTCACTGGGACAACGGGCATCTTGCCCGTTGCCACAAAAATACTCCTTGGCCTCCTTCACCGCCCGCTCCTGCTCATCGCGCAACAAATACGCGACCACCGCCTCGTTCGACCGCAGCACGCCATGATCCAGACGGAACGTGTCAAACGCCTCTTTCGACTCGGGCTTCGTGATCTTGAACCACTCGTTGTCTACGCCCTCCTCCTGCTCGACACCCATGCCGCGCAGATAGACGTGGAAGTCCTTGTCGTGGAACGTCACGCCGGACCCGTCTTCGAACACGGCGTCGCCCTTCCACTCCAATGCCCAGCGAATCCCCGCCGTATGCGTCTGTTCTCGGATTCGCGCCTCCACGTCGCGCTCCGTATAGCCGATCTTCGACCAGCCGTCGTGGTACGTCACGCCCGGCGTGATGTAGGCGTAGATCATCGGCGACACGCTCGTCGTCGTGCTGATGTTTGGTTTTGTCATCGTTGTGCCTCCTATTCCATCGCCTTGACGTGCGTCTCGATGAACTTGATCTCAGCCTTCGTGAGCTTGTACTTCTTGTACAGCTGCTTGTCAATCTCCTCCACCGACCCCGACCAATCGATGTCGGAGGCTGAGGTAAAGTCTTGGAGAGGGACATAACGCCATTTCTGAGGTGTAATGTCCTGAGTGTTCTTCAAAATTCCAACCAATATCCGTGTGAATCTGGTCTTGCAGTATTTGAGGGCATTTCTTGCTTCGATTTTACTTTTAAATGCACCTATACTTAGAAACGATTCCGTCAAGCCAACATGAGGCACTTCAAGTTGCAAACTGCCAAGAACCCTTGCTGGTATCGGTTTTCCTATTGTACCTGCCGCACCATCTGCGCGGGCAAGCACCACCTTGTAAGTGTCAAGGTTCTTAACGTCATTTACGTATTCCCGTTTCACATATCGGTATACACGATCTCCATCTACACGCCCAAGAACTTTCACATATTCTGTTAGATCTTCCCCTTCTGGAACTTCAGCCAGAAAGATATTTGGCAATCTACTGAAAATGTTTGAGGCCATATCAAACATGTGACCGTCGCTCAACTGTGATGCCGCTTCGGGGAAGTCTTGATGTAATTGCTCCGTCAACCTATACACCGTTCGCGAAAGGACAATGTCCATTATGCTCTGGAAATCTTTTGCGTTCTCAACTTTCTGAAGGATGGCATTCAATTCCTGATACTGCGTAAACACTTCAATTGGATGCCACTCCTTTTCCGCATCGTGATATGTGATTACCACACCACCTGTCAAATCTGTAATCGTTGGGAACACTTTCTTTGCATCGGCATGACACTCCAGGACCTTCAAATGCGAGTCCCCTAACATCTTCTGATTCCAACTCTTAGGAGTTGATCCGGCATCAAACAGAAATCTGCCAGGGGTAATCAACTCGACCTTATCAGCGACTTTGTACGTCTCGTCCATGAATTTATGGTAAACCGGTGGTGCGTATGTCTTGTTGTCGCCAATTGTTTCTTCTTGATACGGCGGATTGCCGATTGCGTAGTCGAATTTCATGGTCTTTGTTCCTTTCGTTGAAGTCGATTTCCGGTCACGCGGGACGCGTGACCCTACCAGCGGCGGCATCGTCGATGCCGCCCTACCGATTTCGTTGTACGTTATCGGGCGTCTCGCCCGCCAGTCGAAGATGACACACGCCTTTTCTTGCCGCAAGGGCGTTCCCTTTTTCTCTTCCTTGGGTTCGGAAAAGAATTCCATCTGCTCAGGCGGCTTGGGCGGATCGAAGCCCGGCAGATGCTGGATTTCAATCGTCTTCCACACGCTCACCATCCCCGTGAGACCGTCCATCTGCCAGAAGTTCCACACGATCCTGTTGGCGATGGCCGTCAGTTCGTGCGTCGTAGCCTTGCGTCCCCACCGCGCCTCAAGGTTCTCGGCAAACGTGATGAGCAGATTGGCGCGCGCAATCGCGAGACTGTCGCCCTGATACTCGTATCCGTACACGCTCTCGTATGCGCGTACGGCCCACTTCATCCACTCTTCTTCGTCGACGGCGTTTTCGTTCACGGCCCGCAATTTGCGGTCGAGCAAACCGATTCGCTCCTTGACGGGGATCAACTTCCCCGTTGCGGCGTCATAGCGCGAGACGATGAACGGCGCCTCCCCGCACGTGATCTCAAGGATGCGGGTATCGACATATCGCCGCCAGTCGAACGAAGCGGCGAGAGCGCCGCTTCCCCGATGCGCGGCGTCTCGGGGAAGCGACACTTCTGTCGCTTCTCGAGCAGATGACATCTCCACGTCCAGGAAATCGTTCATCTTGGCGCAGAGCCACGAGGGGGTAAACACCTCGGCGTTCTTCTTCGTGCGTGCCCCCTGTGTCTCGCGACTCTTCTCCACGCGCGGCAGGACGGGCGACGGCTTGCGGGAAAGGAGCGCGGGTGTGATTTCAGTCGCACCACCCTGCGCCCCACTCATCGTCAGTCGCCGTCCTGTCGTTTTGTCGATGAGGAGTTTCTCCAATATGTTGGAAACAGGATAGTCGGTGAAGCTGACAAGGTTCTGCGGAACTGGCGTCGGCACCGCGACAGCCGACACGGCAAGGCAGGACGACGAGAGAGTCGTCGCCAAAACGGAGCGCGTCTGACGCCCACCGTCTTTCTTCTTGCTCGGCCTCTTGGGTCCGGTTGCCATCCGCCTGCCTGTGTTGCGGCGACGGCGAGGATTCCGTCGCGACGCATTTCGCGCTCTTCACGAGGCCGCCGGACCCCATGCCCGATGCATAAAAAAGGAGCGCACTTCTTCCTCATGCACTCCAGCGAAGCCCTAGCACAGGCCGATCAAAGTACATGCGATGGAAGTGCGCCCTTGCGGGCGCATCTCCACTCACATGTCGCTTTGATCTAAACGATCTTTTCCTGAAATGGTGCTAGTATTTCGCTGGAACGACTTGTTAGCGTTGATGCTAAACTAAAATGCGGTCGGGGGTGGGCTTGGGGCCAGTTCCCGGCCTATGTCTGCTGGCGAAACGGCTCACGCCGCTTCACCGAAGCGGGGCAAAGTATAGCAAAAACCCGTTCCGCAGACTATCCTAAATTTGCAGTAGGAGGCTTTTGCATTCCCCCCTGTACGGGGGGATTTTTGAGCCACAGGGAGGGGATTTTTGAGCCACGCGAGGGGGAATTATGAGCCACAACGAGGGGAATTATGAGCCACAGGGAGTCTCGTGGCTGGGTAGTACGGGATTAAGGATTCTGTACAGGATGGTAGAGACCTTGTCAGTAGGCCGGTTTTTGACATGGCAGAGTTCAATGAATCCGCTGTTCCTGAGGCGCGTGACGGTTCTTTTCACCGACGAGACGCTAACGTTCAGCTTCCGTGCAAGATTCGCGACTTGAGGTCTGACAAGGCTGGTTGCACGATCCATCCTGCTTTCTAGATCGCGTAAAATCTGCTCGGGCAGATCGTATGGCAGGCTCGGCGGCCTTCCTCTCGGTCTTCCTGTGGCTCTATGCTTCATGGGTTGTTGCTTGATGAATGTCCTATTTTTCTTTTTGGTGAATCATATCATAGATGCCTTGTCAGAACAAGCAGAAAATCGGGGCATTAGGTTGATTGGGCGCCCTACACATAGCATCGAGCGAAAAAGCCATTGCTGTAAATCCAGAATATGCTAGAATGTGCGCATGGACTCTTTAGATTGACCACATGTTTCGTTCTTAGTATGGAAGTTGTTTCAGAAAATTGTGGAAAAAGTGCGGGAATGGTTCCTGTGCGTATGGAGGAAGAGATGGAATCGACAACGATTGAGACAGAATTGAAAGCGGCCGGCATGTCCGGGCGACAAGACCTCTACGCCGGCGACGATGCCTGGCGGGAGTGGTTCGACGTTTGTTTCGTGGACGGCTGCGCCAACGCCGCCGCGCTGCGCGAGCAGGTCGCATCCGCCATGTACGCGCAGCTCGCGCGTTTCGGCTTCACGCGCGCGGACGTCGAAGGCGCGGACCCCGTGCTGCACTTCGACGCCTACTTCATGCTCACCGGCTCGCGGAGCAAGCCCAAGCCCCTCAAGCTCTACTTCCAGCACCGGATGGCGGCCGAGGACCGTCCTCTCGACGAGTTCGTGTGCGGCACGCTGTTCGGCTCTGGCAGCGGACGCATCCACGACATCGTGCGCGACTGGCTTGCCACCGCGAAAGGGTGGAAGCCGCGCTCGATACGGGATACGGACGGGAAACGGCACCTCGTATGGGAACGCGCCGCAGAGGTTGACGACGCTCGCGACACAATCGGCGTCGTCTCATGGCGTCCGGGCGCCGCGCTGGACCGCGCCGTCCTGTGGGCGCTCTCCCACGAGATGTTTTCTGCGGTGGCGAAAGAAATAAAAGTGGAAAAACAAAGCGTTGCGCTCCTGTGTCATGTGACGGCCCATGACATACCGATCACGTCGCCAGAGGTGCTGGCGGCGCTGGGTGTCGGGAAATCGCGGGCCTACGTGCTCAAGGAGACATGCATGAAAAAGATCGCGAAATACTTTGCGGACAAGGGCATCGCCCTGAACGACCCCCTGGCGGCGCGCGCCCTGCTCGCGGCCTGCGAATCGGCGCTGACGCCGGAAGCCCTCAAGAAACTCGGAAAGTGAGGTATGCCATGTCAAACGAAACCACCAACAAAGAACGCTTCCTCTCCGTCTTCCGCCGCGAATGGGAGATGTACCGCACGCGCGAGGCCGCAACGCCCCGCGCATCAACCGACAAAGTGTCCAGCACTTCGTCTGCGTTCGATCCGTCGCCCACGTCCGGCGAACTGCGCATTTTCGCAGACTTGCCCGAACCCATGACAGCGCTTCTGCTCGGCGTCTCCGACGATGGCTGGCGCGTGCTGCCGCTTTCGCCGTTCACCGTGCCCGCATCCGACCGCGAAATCCTTGTGGGAACGCGTGTCTACCAGCTGTGGAATACCTGCGATTTGTCCTTCAAAACCGTTTCGCACAGCTGGATCGTGGAAAAACTGCCGCCGGATGACGTCGCGGACGTCAAATCGGCACTGCGCGTGATGCGTGGCGAAAAGATAGCCGACGACCTTGCATCCTGCATGGGGCTACCCATTACGGCGTCGGACGACCCGCGCCGCGACTACGAACGGACATTCCGAATTTCGCGTTTTACCACCCCGCCAGTGCGCCGTAGCGCGTGGCGGTATTGGGGACCAGCCCTTGCCGCGTCATTGCTACTGGCATTTGGACTGTCGTTTATATTCAAACAGGAGAAGGCTTGCCAGCAGGAAGCTAAACATACGGTGGCGATTTCTCATAACGTGCCCGTGGAAGCGCCGTCATGTGAAATCGATATGGATGCGGAGCGTGAGGTACCAGATACTGCCCAGAAAAGCGTAAAGGTAGAGAAGAACATCGACGCCATGTTGAACATCAAGTCCCCTGTCAAGATGAAATCGGTCGCAGGCACATCCCGGCATGCTAAGTTCCGTGGAATGTACACAGGTGGTGGAGCCAGCGAAAGGGAGCGCCGCAGAATGGAGCCGCCAAGGTCTGCTCCGCGTGCGGACGCAGTGGGCACGGAGCGCTTCGCGGCGTTCAAGGAAAACGAATTCCTTGAAGTGACAAGCAATCCGCTCTCCACGTTCGGGCTCGATGTCGACACGGCGAGCTACACCACGATGCGTCGTTACCTGACGGAGATGAGGCGTCTCCCACCGAAGGACTCCGTACGCATCGAGGAGTACGTGAACTACTTCTCCTACGACTACGCGGGGCCTACCGGGAACGTGCCCGTTGCGGTGGCGTGTGAGCTGGGCACATGCCCCTGGAACGCGGCACACAAGCTGCTGCGCGTAGGCGTGCAGGCGAAACGCGTGCCGAAGGAGTCCATACCGCCTTGTAACCTTGTGTTCCTTATCGACAAGTCTGGCTCCATGAACAGCAACGGCGGCTTCGCGTTGCTCATGCAGTCGCTGCGGCTTCTCGTGGACCAGCTCCGCCCAGAGGACTCCGTGGCGATCGTCACCTACGCAAGCGGCGTACAGGTGGAGCTGCCGGCGACGACCGGATCAAACAAGGAACGCATCCTCCAGGTGCTGAACGGTCTCCACGCCGGAGGGGCCACATCGGGCGGCGAAGGTCTTCAGCTCGCATACGAAGAGGCAATGAAGAACTTCTCCGCCAAGAAGAACAACCGCGTGGTGCTCATGACGGACGGCGACTTCAACGTGGGCATCAGCAACCCCTCCGAACTCGAACGGTACATCGCGGAGAAACGCGCGACAGGCGTGTTCCTGACCGTGCTTGGCGTTGGATACGGCAACTACCAGGACGCCATGATGAAAAAGCTCGCAAACGCCGGCAACGGCAACTATGCGTTCCTCGACGGAATCCTTGAGGCGAAGAAGGTACTGATGACCGAGTTCGGCGGCACGATGATGACGGTGGCGAAAGACGTGAAACTGCAGCTTGAGTTCAATCCGGCGCAGGTGGGCGCATACCGACTGCTCGGCTACGAGAACCGTCTACTGGCGGCCAAGGACTTCAACGACGACAAGAAGGACGCCGGCGAGATGGGTAGCGGACATTCGATGACGGCGTTCTACGAGCTGGTGCCGGCCGGTGCGACGAACGCAGTTGCCAAGACGGACGCCCTAAAGTACCAGAAGCAGGTGCCTGTAGCGAACGAGGAACTGCTCACCGTGAAACTGCGCTACAAACTGCCGGATGCCGACACGAGCACGCGGATCGACCAGCCGGTGGTGGCTAAGGACATCACGCCTGCGGAGCCGTCGGAATCCTTCCGTTTCGCCTCGTCGGTCGTGGAGTTTGCGCTTCTGATGAAGGACTCGTCCTTCAAGGGATCGGCCTCGTTCGACTCCGTAATCAAGCGTGCCCGCGCGGCGAAAGGCGCCGACAACGACGGTTGGCGCGCGGAGTTCATCCGCCTCGTCGAAACTGCGCAGCTGCTACAGGATTCTCAGCCGAGCACACCTGCCCCACGGAGAAACCCCGTCAACGATCCAGACATCCAGGTTGATCCGGGCCTTTAACGGCGCGCAGACGGCTCCTCTCGCAGGCGAACCCCATCACATGGCTCTCGACGCTTGCCTCAATGCTTGACGAGAGGAGCGAGAAGTCGCGCGTGTCTACGGCCTTCAGAAAATCGCGAATGAGAGCGAGGTCGCCTCCGGCGTGCCCGCTCTCCTTGTAATTCTCCCCCTGCGGCGGCGTAAACGACCAAGTGTAAGACTTGCCCGTGTCGAAGCGGTGCAGCGTAAACGTCTTGCTGTCGCCCTCGATGTATCCCATCGTGCCCATCACGCGCGTGCGGCGTCCACCCCACGGAGTGAAGGCGTCCATCGTGAAGCTCGCGGTCACGCCGCCCTCGAAGAGGAGCGTCGCTACGATGTGGTCCGGCTGGTTGTTGTCCATGCGGTACACGCAGCGTCCGTAGTCCGTCGTACGCAGCTTCTCGAGGATCGCCTCCGAGGGGCAGTCCTTCTTTAGGTCGAACACGTACAGGAACCAGCGCTTGCGGTCGTAGATGTCGATGGCGGAGTAAGGACAGGTCTTCTCGTGCGGACACCCGTCCGTGCAGCGTGCAGTCGCACCGGGCGGCGCGTTTTCGGCGCGGAAGAGCGAAAGACATCCCTCCGCCGATACGCGCACGCAATGTTTGCCGACGAGCCACTTCAGGATGTCGAGGTCGTGGCAGCTCTTCGCTACGATCATCGGAGTCGTGGCATTGCCGTCGTGCCAGTTGCCGCGCACGAAGGAATGGGCCATGTGGGCGTACATGACCGGCTCCTGGTGCTGTATGCTCACGACATTGCCGACAAGTCCCGAATCCAACGCCTTCTTGAGCGCGCGGAAGTACGGCGAATAGCGAAGCACATGCCCCACCGCGACCATCACGCCCGTCTCGCGCTGGCGTTCAAGCAGGTCGAGACATTGCTGCTCGGTCTGCGCCATTGGTTTTTCGAGAAGTACGTCGTAGCCCTGGCGCATCGCCTCCATCGCCGGCTCGTAGTGGAGGTCGTCAGGAAGCGACACGAGCATGATGTCCGCAAGTTTGCCGTCTTTCCCCGCGTCAAGCAGTTCATGGTAGTCGCCGAAACGGCGCTCCGGCGGTATGCCCCATTCGTCGCCCATGTGGTTGCGACGCGCGGCGTCGATGTCCGCCACCGCAACCACCCTCACCGTTCCAGGGAACAGTTTTCCGTAGGCGGGGTACTCGTTGCCGCGCGATCCCGCGCCCATGACCGCCACGGTTAGCTCGCGGCTCGTCTTGATCTCAAGCGGTTCGACCTTCGTCAGCTCCGCAAACGTGCGCTCTATGTCCATTTCAGTCACGCCATCCGTGGCGGTCCGCGAAGTCCGTGTAACGGTTCCAGTCGTAGGGCGCGAGGAAGTGCGGCCCCTTGCGGAGATGGTACGAGACGCATCCTTCCTGCTGCGGCTTCTCCGGCTCGGGATACGCATCCGCCACGAGCCCCTTCTTCCCGTACAGCTCCCATGCTGGCGAAGCCAGCTTCGCCGCCCACCATTCGCCGCGTTGCCCTGCCCAGTAGTCATCCGTCGCGGACGCCACGCACAGCAGGCGCGGCGCAATCAGCGCGAGCAGCTCATGCTGGTCGAAGTCCATCGACATGTCCTTGCCCGCGTACTTGCGGTAGTTTTTGCAGAACCAGTACGGGAAGTTCTTGAGGATCTGTTTGATGTTCTCGGACTTAGGTAACTCGATGTGGTTCAGCTTCGCACCACTGCATCCCGAGTTGTTGGAGCACACCATCGCAAAGCGCTTGTCCGTCACGCCCGCCCAGATCGCGGTCTTTCCGCCGCGCGAGTGCCCCACCACGCCCACGTGCTTCGCGTCGATGAGCGGCTCGGTCTCCATCCAGTCGAGGATGCGCGAGTCGGCCCAGGCCCACGCGGAAAGCGTCGCCCACGACTCGTTGTCGCGTTCGGACTCGGGCTGCACGGCGGGGAAGACGCCCTGCGAGAAACCAGCGCCCTTCTTGTCCGCCGCCGCGAAGTCGAACCGGAATGCGGCGGTCGCGTAGCCGCGCGCGATGATTTCCTCGACCGGCCAGAACACCGACGAAAGCCCCTTCTTCTCGTCGAGGGTGCCGCGCTTGATGTTGGCCGCAAGGACGAACGCCGGCACGGGCTTCTTCGTCTTCGGTATGAACGCCGTGAACGGGAAGGAAAAGGTTCCGTTCGGCCCCTTGTACGTCACGCGCACGAGCTTGCGCACCGCCTTGCCGCCCAACGCCTCGCTCACGTCGTATACGTCGAACGACACGCGGTCGCGCTCGTTCGCGGCGGTAGGCCGGCGGCCGTACTCCTCGCGCTCAAACAACGCAAAGAGCTCCGGCGTGCGTACCTTCTCCCATTGCTCGACGGTCGTGACCTTCTCGCCTTTGCTCGTGGTCATCAATTCCGGGACGTTCTTCGGCTCCGGAACTGCCAATCCCACCATGGCCGTACACGCCGCTGAAGCAAATACGATCGACTTGACCTTCATCTTCATTCTCACTTAAAACGCACAACAACAACTTTGACGGGGCCGATGAGGCCGGAGTCGCGCAGGGCGCTGCCCTTCTTCGGACCCGCGATCGTCCACGTGCGGCGCTTCGCCGAGGGCTGTCCGGCGTCGAACACGAGGCGGTTGTACCACGTGTCGGTGACGGACACCTTCAGCGTATTCTTGCCGGCCTTCACCGCGCCCGTCAGCGGAATGCGGTACGGCTGGCTCCACACGTCGCCGAAGTCCTTGCCGTTCACCTCCACCTTCGCGAGGGACTCCACGCGCCCGAGGTCGAGGACCACGAAGGTGCCTTCGTCAACCTTGTCCAGCGTGAATTCGATCGAGTAGTCGGCCGTCCCCGAAAACGCCTTCGCCTCCGGCGTCGTGCCGAGTTCCTTCCACGGCTTCAGCGCGTCGATCGTCATCTGTCCCGGCATACCCCAGCCCTCAGGGAACGACACGTTCCAGGGACCGGCGAGCGTCGTCACGTCGAAGGACATCCGCACGTTGTCCGTCGTGCCGTCCGCACGGGTGATCGTGTAGTCGCCGCTTTCGAACGGAATAGCATAGCCGCCGCCGTTCTCGCGTATCAGCGTCTTCGACCAGACCTGCGGCAGGGTCACAGTCCCACCCTCCCCCTTGGAGAGCGTGACGACCTTGCCGTCCGGCAGACGGATCTTCGCGGCGAAGGACTTCGGCGAAAGGTAGGCCGGGTCGCACTCCGCCCAGGAATTGTTCACGGCAATCGTCGCCTTGCGCGTGTCCAGGGCTTTCTGAAGCCTGTCGCTCACGTCGACCCAGCGTCCGGGCGTCTTAAGATCCCCGTAGCGGGCCTCGAGGACCTTGCAGATTTCGCGCGGACGCGCGATGTGGTCGGGACCGGACGAGGCGAGCGTCTTGCCGTCCTTCGCAATGCTCATGACGGCGCGCGGATCGAGCTTCCCGCCGCGCTTGAACACCACGAAGCACGACTTGTGCGGGGCGAGCGACAGAGAAACCCACGTGCGGCCGTTCTTCACGGAAGCAGTATAGACCTTCTCGGAGAGGCCCGTCTCGGGGTGCCAGATCTCGACCTCGCCTTCGCAACGGAAGCCGACGGCGCCGGCGATTCCCACGCCCTGGCGGGCGGACGCGAGGAAGTACCAGTCCGCGTCGTCCGAGCGGCGGTGGTTCCAGACCACGCCTTCCGCGATGAGGTCCTTCGCGATTTTCTCGGCGGCGAGCACGGATTCAAGCGAACGCCCGACATAGATGTTCTTGGACGCCTTCATCGCCGCACGCGCCTTGTCGAAGCGCGCCTGCATCGCCGCGCCGCCGCGCAGCGTAGAGATGCTTTCGGGGAGCGCCGCGAACGCAACCGTGGCGCCCTTCTGCACGCCGGCGAGAATCTTCTCCATCGTCTCGGGCATCATGCGCTTCGACTCGGGGACCCAGAGGAGGCGGTACGCGATGCCGTCAGGCGTCGTCCACTCGCCCTTGTCGTTCACGGAGATGCGCGTCAAAAGCGCGTCGGGGTTGCAGTAGTCGAACTTGTAGCCTGCGGGGAACGGGGCGTTCTCGTCCGGCTTGTGGTCCCAATCGTCACCGAGGTACCAGAGGACGTCGTTCGCGGGCTTGCCGGCCTCGAGCATCGCCTGGCAGCGCGCGAGGTAGGCCGTGAAGTCGGGCATGAACTTCCACCACGTCTGTCCGCGCAGGAACGGCGTTCCGATGTGCGCGCCGAAGGACGTTCCCGGCGGCAGCCAGTCCGTGCGCGGGTTGTGCGTGTAGGTGTGGAACACCATGTGCGAGACGCCGCGCGCCATGTGGAGGTTCGCGACGTACTTGAGGTCGCGCAGCTTCTCGTCCCACGTGAGAGTGAACGAGGTGAGCGCCTCGGCCGCGACGCTCTTCTTGCCGTACATATGCGCGGCGGAGACGCAGGGATAGACGGGCTTGAAGTTGTGGTCGCCCACATAGCCGTGCTGGCGCGGCTGCCAGAACTCGCACATCGGGATGTCCGCGTACTTGTAGAACCGCATCACGTCGCCGGGGAGGACGTCACCGAACGCCGTCTCAAAGGTTATGTCGATGCCGCGCTCGTGGCAGCGCTTCGCCATCTGCGCGTAGAAGTTGTCGGCAATGAGGTCGCCGATGAAACCGCGCCAGTCGTTGAGGAAGCGCGCGGACGCCTCGGGGCTGTCAACCACGTACCCGAAGATCGCGGGCATCCACTTGAGGAGGTCGTAGCCAAGGCGCTCGCGGAACGTCTTGTCGAGGCCGGGCGTCCAGGTCTGGCGCTTGCACTCCCAGCTGTCCATGAGCATACGTGCCATCTTGCCCTTGACGGGACCGCCCGCGCCGGAGAGGCGGCCGATGTAGTTGTCGAACTGGACGTCCGCGCCCTTCGTCGAGAGCTTGTCGCACTCGAATCCCGTACCCTCCTTCGGCGCGGGGCCGTTGCGGCGCATCGAGTTGACGTGCCCGACGCGGACGACCGCCCACCGTCCGGCGGGGGCGTCCCACGCGAACGTGCCGTCCGGCTTCATGAACTTCGAGACGTCGCGCACCTCGGCGGACTTCACCCACGCCGACTCACTCTGCTTCGCGGACGGATTGCGCATCAGGCGGCGGAGCGTCCACCCGGCCTGCGCCTCCCAGTCGTCGTTGCGGGCGGAACTGAAGAGGTGGATTTTGCCGAGCTTGATCGCGTGGCTCCGCGGCTTGAGCGTGAGCTTCACCTGTTTCGTCGTCGTCTCGTCGCAGGCGTAGGTGACGGGTCTGTCGTCCTGCCAGTTCGCCTGCGGAATCTCGCGCGTGAAGAGCGTCTTGCCGTTCGCCTCGCAGACGACGGTCGTATCGGGATTGTAGCAGAAGCCGTGTCCGAGGCTGTTGACCGCCGGCAGCTCCACCGTGCGGATCGTGACCGGCTCGGCGAAGTCGAACGTAATCGTGGCCGTCACGCCGCCGTCGATCAGGACGGTCGTTTTGTTCTTCTGCCATTCCACCCAGTCCGCTTTAATGTTGCTCGTCACCATCGCGGGCTTGAGCGCGCTGTTCCACTCGCCCGCCGTCGCGGGAAACGCGAGCACGACGACGTCGCGGTAGTCCTTCGGGTCGGGGGCAGACGGCGCGAGCGTCGGGAGCTTCACCTCGACGCGCTTCCCGCCCTCGACGTCTGTGCGCCCCCAGACAAGGTGGCGCATGGCGTTCTCCGGCTTGATCCACGGGCCGCCGCTCATCGCCCAGCCGGGACAGTTCTGCATCGTGAACGTGAGGCCGAGCCGTTTGCACTCGTCCGCGACGAAGCCCACGAGGCCGTCCCACGGCGCGCTGAGGCACGTGATCTGCGGCTCGACGCCGGGCCATTTGCCGCCGAACTGTCCATGGAAGAGGTGGATGCCGCTGATGCCGGCTCCCTTGATCGCCTCGAGGTCGGCGGTGATGCCGGGCTTCGCGACGTTGCCGCCGATGAAGTGGAACCACGTCTCAGGTCTGTTCGCCACGGACGGATCGCGGAATTCGCCTTCGGGAAGCCCCGAGGCGTTTACGGCTGCCGCGAATGCGATTGCGACTGATGCTATTAGCTTTTTCATTTTTCCTTTATCTCCTTTGAAAATGTTACCGCATGGCGGTCCTTATTGGCGGAAGACGACTTCTACGCAGGAGAGGTTGTAGTCGCCCTTGAGCGTGGCCTTACCCTGGTAGAAGAGATAGGTGCGCCCGTCGTCGTCCACGAAGAGGCCGGGGTGTCCGCTCTCCCATGCGTTCCACGATCCGGGCTTGCCGTGCGGGAACACGGGCTCGTCGCGCCAGCGCTTGAAGTTCACGCCGTCGGACGACCACGCCACGCCGATCTGCTGACGTTCGTGGTTATACGCGCCCGCGTAGAACATGTACCAGATGCCGTTGCGCTCCACGACGGTGGGTGCCTCGATGCAGCTCATCTCCCACGGAAGCTCAGGCTTGAAGAACGGAGCCTTCAAGGTCATCTCCGTCCAGTCCTTCGCACCGTAGTCCGAGCCGTACGGCGCCCATGCCATGCCTAGCTGCTGGATCTTCGCGCCCGGGCGCTCGCGCGTGGCGAACATGAGCATCATCCTGTCGCCCACGCGGTATACCTCCGCGTCGATGGAGCGGTCGAGGGACCACTCGTTCTTCGGGACCATCACGGGATTGTCCTTCCCCAGCGTAAAGTGTATGCCGTCGTCGCTCACGGCGTGCCAGATTACGCTGTTTGGCGGCGGCTTGCCCGCCCACGTCTTCTTGCCCTGCGCGAAAAGATGCACCTTGCCGTCGAACTTCTTCACGCATGGCGCAACCCAGCAGGCCGCAGCCGGCGCACCCGGTACCTCGATCTCGCCGACGCGCTTCCAATGGACAAGGTCGCTGCTTTCCGCAATCGCGCCCCACCAGTTGGCCCGTTCCTTCGAGATTCCCTTGGGACGCTTGTTCTTCGGGTAGGAGCAGACGCTGTAGTACATCAGGTAGCGTCCGCCGATGCGGATCACCGTCGGATCCTTCGCGAAGGGATGTCCTTCGGGACCGAACCTCTCCGGATCGCCGTACAGCATCAGCGACGGCATTTCCTTGAACGTGATCTCGGAGCAGGGACGCTTTTCGGCGCCCGCCGCGACAGCGGTCAGTGAAAAGGCCGCAACCACTGAGAAAAGTGCGATATTTTTCATGGCGACATTGTACCAAACCGCAGCCGCCCTCGTCAATCCTGGCCGTTCAAGGCGAGAATTTTTGCCACGATCTTGCCTCCCTCCTTCTCGAACGCCGCCCTGAAACCCCTTTCGGACTCCAGACCGTATACCGCGTCGATGTGGAACACCCTGAACGAGCGCGCGACAAGTCAGAACCCTGACGCGTGGGAATATTCGAGGGCGCACGGCATGAACGTCTTCGTCTCGTTCGTAGCGTAGCCGAACATCATGCCCTGGTCTCCCGCGCCCTGCATCAGGCTAGTCTTGCGGTTCACGCCGCGCGCGATGTCGGGACTCTGTCCGTGCAGAGTCTGAGATGAGGTCGGCGACCTTGTCGGGATGGCCTTCTGAGACGGACTCGGAAGTAAAGACATGAGAATGTTGATCTTTCACTTTTTTCTCTCTAATTAGTAGTTGTGGCTGGTCGAGTCAACTGCATACCCAGTATGGGAAAACTCATGTAATGCCAATTTCCCTTCTCATTGCCCAGTGCCGAGACGTTCACCCGCGTAGCGGCCGCAGTGGATTGGTCCCCACCACCATTCGTTGTCAAGGTACCACTGAACCGTCTTGCGGATGCCCGTCTCGAAATTCTCGCGTGGCTTCCAGCCGAGTTCCGTCATGAGTTTCGCCGGGTCGATCGCGTAGCGGAGATCGTGACCGGGGCGGTCGGCGACGAACGTAATGAGCGAATCGTACTTCGTCCCGTCCACGCGCGGCTTGAGATCGTCAAGGATCGCGCACACCGTCTTCACTACTTCTAGGTTCGTACGCTCGTTGTGCCCGCCCACGTTGTACGTCTCGCCGGGAACGCCCTTCTCGTTTACGAGCAGCAGCGCGCGCGCGTGGTCCTCCACGTAGAGCCAGTCGCGCACGTTCGCGCCCTTGCCGTACACGGGGAGCGGCTTGCCGTCGAGGCAGTTGAGGATGATCAGCGGGATGAGCTTCTCTGGGAAATGGTACGGGCCGTAGTTGTTCGAGCAGTTGGTGATCAGCGTGGGAAGACCGTATGTATCGTGCCAGGCCCTGACGAGATGGTCGCTCGCCGCCTTCGATGCGGAGTAGGGCGAGTGCGGCGAATAGGGAGTCTTCTCCGTGAAGAACCCCTTGTCGCCAAGCGTGCCGTAAACCTCGTCCGTGCTGATGTGCTGGAAGCGGAACGCGGCCTTCCCTGCGTCATCCAGCGTCCGCCAGTAGGCAAGCGCGGCCTGCAGGAGCGTCGCCGTACCCGTCACGTTCGTGCGAATGAACTCGCCCGGACCGTCAATCGAGCGGTCAACATGCGATTCCGCCGCGAGGTGGAAGATCGTGTCCGGCTTGAACTCCGCAAACGCCCGGTCCATCGCCGCCGCGTCGCAGATGTCGGCCTTCAAGAAAGAGAGCCGTGGATTGGACGATGCAAGCGTCTTGGGGTCGAGCCCGACCTCTTGCAACGACTCCGGAACGCCCGCGTATGTGAGTTTGTCGACAACGAGCACGGTCGCGCCCGTCTCCTTGAGGAGGAGGCGCGCAAGGGCCGATCCGATAAATCCGGCTGCGCCGGTCACGATGCAGCGTTTTGCGTATGTCATTGTTCCGTTCTTCTTCACTTTGCGTTGTAATCTGTTAGATGGCGGTTGCATTATACCAGTTTCCGACAGAGTATGCCAGCCAAACTCATCTGGCGCCGCGCATTAGCAGGACGGCGAGGACAGTCCTTATGAGTATCCAGATATCCATCCACGGCGACCAGTTGAGGACGTAGTAGGTGTCTAGCGCCACGCGGCGGTCGTAATCAGTGTCGCTGCGGCCCGACACCTGCCAGAGGCCAGTGACGCCAGGACGGACGGACGCAACAGTTTCGTATGACGTGCCGTAGTATTTGACCTCGTCCTCGACGATAGGACGCGGCCCGATCAACGCCATTTCGCCACTCAGGACATTGAAGAGCTGCGGCAGCTCGTCAATGGAAGTCCGCCGCATGAAACGTCCGAGCAAGGTCACGCGCGGATCGTCCGCGAGCTTGAAATTGTTTGCCCATTCATCAGCCACCTTTGGATCCTCGGCGATAAGACGCTTTAGCCGTTCATCCGCGTCTGCGCGCATGGACCTGAACTTCCACACGCGGAAATGTTTCCCGTAACGCCCCAACCGCTCCTGCCGGTAGAACACCGGTCCCCTACTCGTCAACTTGATCAAGATGGGGATGACGATGAAAAAGGGAATCGCAAACACGAACGCCAACAGCGCCAAGACGCGGTCAAGTACCCATTTCTGGAATCTGAGGATCCGCTTGCGCGCCTGATTGACCATCTCCAGCCCGCCAAGGCCGTCGAATGTGACGGTCCTTGCTCCGAACACTGGAAATGCATTCGCGGTCGGAAGGAACTCGATGTACGTAAACCACGCCGAGAATTCCTTCATCTGGCAGCGGAACAGGCGCTCGTCCTGGCAGGCGAGCAGTATCTTGACGTCGCGCCGCTCCGCCTCCGGCACGATGTCCTTTAACGAGCCGAGGCACGGTATGCCGTCAACGCCCAGGATGGCTCTGGCCTCCACTGTACCGTTGAAATAGCCCACGACCCGGAAACCCGTATAGGCGTCCGTTTTGAGGATGGACGCCACTCGGCGACCGACGTCTCCAGCACCAGCCAAAAACACTGGTATCTGGCCCACATGCAGGCTAAAGAGGGCTCGCCGCACCCAGTTGCGCAATGACTGCGCGAGGACCGCCGTAAGGACCCCAGAGATTGCTACGACCATGCGAGAATATCCCTGCATTGACTGGAACAGCATAACGAGGACGGCAACGACGGCCAAATGCAAAATCAAGGCGGAAAGCATCAGGCGGCGCATCTCCTCCACGGGCGGCAGCGGTGCCGCGGGATACATCCAGCTTCCATGGTATAGCCCTAGCATGGCATTGAGGATAACGAACGCCGGCGCGACCGGCCAGAAATCCAGATACAGGTCGGGCGTGTATCCACCCGCCAAGCGCCAGTAGACCAGGACGACCAATGCCCAGGCTATGGCGATGCATAAAGCATCCGCCAAGCTAAGCGCGAAAACCCTTATCCTGCCCTGCGTGAACATCTACTGCTTCCGTTCTCCACCTGCCGCGTCGGGCTCCTGTCCCGTCGGCTCATAGTTCTCCGCCAGCCACTGGTTGGCCGCATCGATGTTCGTGTACTCCTCGCCCGTCAGGAACTCGTACTGTTCCCGCGCGGTGGCCACGCCCTGCGGCGCGGCCTTGCCGCCCTCAATGACGTCGACCAGTGTCTGCAGGGCTAACTTCTCGTCCATGTCGATCAGTTCGTTCACCATGGACTCCAGCGCATCCTCGTCGGTCAGGACCTGCATGACGGCGCCAATCATCTGGGCGCGCATCTTCTCGTCCTCAACTTCCCCCAGCGCGGACGTCCAGTTGTCAATGGCGCTCTCGCGCACGTCGTCGTCTGGATCGGCCATGAACGGCAGCAGGTGGTTCATGCCCTTCACGTCAAACCATCCTATGGCGTCCACAAGCTCAGCCCGAACTTCCGCATTCGTCGAGGCCGAGACCTCTGGGATGATCTTCACCAGCCGATCAAGGTCGTCGTCGTCCCTTCCTTGCTCAATGGCGTCCATCAGTCGCCTGTCCGCAGGAGACATGTCATCCACATCCCCGCTGTCGCCCGAATCAGCCCCTGGCACACCTGCACGACGAGACCGGCCCTTTCGGTCAACGCGCTTACTAGAAGCCGACTGGCGATCGGAGACCGATCGCCTCGGTGTCGGCGTGCCAACCACCCGATGCGTGCCCTTCTTTTCCACGCTTGACTCCAAACCGCCTGCGTCGGACTTGCGGCCGACGAGGCACATCACCACGACTGCGGCCAGCGCCAACAACGCAAGGACAATTCCCGCAAGATGTTTTACTTTAATCATGCGCACCCACCGCCCCTCACTGTCGAGGTCCAACCGTCACCGGAAAGCTTCCGACATTCTTGATTTCAGCCTTGCCGTAGCCGAGAGAATCCACAACGATGCCGGTCACCTTGGCCGAGTGCCTTCTGATACGAGGCTTCGTTCCCGATGTGTCCAAGGCATAGACCTTGAACGAGCCGGAGAACGTGCCCTTCTTGGCATTGTACATAAGTCTCATTGCCGAACGGTTGGTCTTCTGCGGATCAGAAGTCCCCTGAAGCTCGTATGTGGTCTCATTCGCCCCATTCCTCACGGCTGCATACTTCACCATCGCCGCAGGCGCGAACTTCCATTTTCCGTTGGCGTTCAAGACGGGCTCTGCGCCGTTCCCGGTGGGCAATAGGTCTACAAGCGTCCCGGACGGCAACGCCCCCGTTCCGGAGCCAAAGTCCACGTCAACGACTGCACTGGCGTGTGGCCAGGCACCACCCACGGCCGCCGTCCTTGCGCCGTACTTGTTTGAAAGCGAGCCGGAAAATCCCTCGCCGCCCAGTGTCAGCAAAAGTCTGCCCCAGTCTTTGACGTCAAATATTGCCTTGGCATCATAGCCACATACCACGTTCGCGGTAGTAGATCTCTTCTGCCTGCAGTCAAGCCCCGTCACAGCGGCGGAGACCCTGCTCATACCGGCGAGTCTTCCGCTTGTGGCGGTCTTGCCGCACCTGAGGGATATGATGGCAACGGGCCTATCGCCGTCGTATGCGGCGCCGATGTACGGAGCGACGCCGTTGACGGCCTTGGCCGGCCTGAACTCCGTCGAGAAGACGCGTGACACCAAACCACCGCCGCTCGCAGCAATGTCAGAGTATCCCGCACCATCCATGCCGGCGGAGGCGTCCACCGGCAACCTGGAAGCCCGGTACTGCGCCACGTAAGCATAAGTGTTGAGCAGCGTCAGGCGGTTGTCGTTGTAAGTCGTGCCAAGGGCGACGCCTTTGTATGACAGCCGCGGCGACGAGAAACACGGTATTTCAGTAAAGCGGACGTATGGATCATACGAACCGTCCGGAAGCAGCCCGCCAAAGTTGTAGCCCATTATCGTGTAATAACCTTCGCCGCCAATCCATGCGTAGTATCCAGAGGAATACGAGTACAGCTGTGGTCCGAGATACATGGTTCCGGGAAATGTACACAAGGCGTTCGGATGCCCGCAACCCATGTTGTGTCCGATTTCATGCAGCATGGAATGATCCGTGTCCACAACGCGGATGCTGCACACGCTGTAAGCCCAGTCGCCAAACTCGGGTATCAGCACGGGATTGCGCGACACCATGTTCCTCTCGCTGTCCTCGAGCGAAAAGCCTAGTCCGATGTTTCCGTAGTCTCCGGCGTCAACAAGCACGCTGACAATGTCAGCACCAAGCGCCTCACGCTGGTCAGTGACCTTCGCCCATTCACCGCTCGCTACGACGTAACCGCTCTCGTTGACTAGTTTGTTCAAAAGAATCGACTGCAAGTCAACGTCTCCATAGCGGTCGCGCAGCAATGACGCGTCTTCGCCTACGCGCACCGCCCCCGCAAGGCGAAACTTGAATTTGTCTATGTAGGAGTTGGCCAGGCATCCGTTCATGTCGCGGACTTTGTTCAGGGCATACTCCTCCGGCGTACCCTTGCCATTGGCAGAAAGCCACCTCTGCGCCGAGAGGTCGAACGCAACCAGCACGTCTACGACGTCAAGCCGCGTCTCCGCTCTCTCGGATGCAAGCAACCTCGGCGATGACGTGTTGCCCGACGCAGAACGTTCCATTCGTTCAGCCCAAGCCGCCGGATCAGGACGCAGGGTCCGACAGGCGACAATAGCACCGCACTCCTTGGCCCCAAAGGCCAAAATGAGTGTCGTGAAAAATATTAGGCGCGATTTCATGCCCGTATTGTACCACATCTCCGCCCCCACCGCAACCTCGTGATATTCTTGGAGGTTCCCCAATTTTTTCGCGGCTGGCGAGGTGCCCCCGCGCCGAGCG
>CAMKJU010000053.1 GCA_946413265.1 uncultured Lentisphaerota bacterium | reverse complement strand
GATTGGGACGAGTGAAGATGCTGGAACTTGCGGCGGCATTCGAGTTGGCGAGACGCGGCTACTCTGGACGCAGAGACGCTAAAAAACCAATCCTTTCCTCCGAGGAAGCGGTGGCGGCGTTTCGTTCGGTCATGAAGGCTGGCACCGAGAAGGAAACATTCTGGGCCTTGCCTCTTGATGCCAAGAAAAGGCCGCTCGCCGAGGCGCAAGTCGTTTCCATAGGGACGGCAAACGGCGTGAGCGTTCATCCGCGTGATGTGTTTGCGTTGGCGGTCAGGTGGAATGCGACAGGCATCGTCGTCGCGCATAATCATCCAAGCGGCAGTTTGTCGCCGTCGAAACGTGACGATTCCCTCACGAACGGCTTATGCGAGGCAGGAAAAATGATGGGCATTCCGCTTGTTGATCATGTCATCCTCGCAGGTGACTCATACTATAGTTACGCCGACAACGATCGGTTGAGAACAAGGGATGACGTTCATTAAACAGAAAGATGAAGGTTTTCAATTGATGTTTGCACTAATAGCAAGGAGGAAATGACATGGCTAAACCAAAGTATTTCAAGTTCAGTTTTCCGAGCGGCGATCCGACGGGGATTGCCAGATGTGCGTATGACAAGGCGGCGATTGTCGCCTATCGCATTCCGCGAGACCGAATCAAAGATGTCAAGGCGTTGGAAGGAAGCGCACACGATGATCTGCAGAATCCGGGAATCTACATGTTGATCGGCAAGCCGAACGGCAACCGCATTCCGTTTTATGTTGGACAGGCTGCGCCGAGGAAATGCGGTGATCCAATCTACAATCGCCTGTCTGAACATGACAGGATTGAGAAACGTACACGAGACTGGTGGACAACGGCTTTTGTCTTTATTGATGCCACCAATTCGCGCCGTGTGGATGAGACGGGTTTGAAGTATCTGGAAAATGCAATATATGTCAGCGCAAAAGACAATGCTGCACTTGATGTGCGAAATGGCAATGAGCCGCCTGGCGGCTCTCCTGACGAAAGCGCACTATCAGTCCTTGATGACATCTACGAGGGTATCAACTTGTGCGCGAAAGTCTTTGGCTTCAGCGGTGAGGTGGATATTAGTCAGGACACTACCATCACTGGGATGTCATTCCATGGGCGCACAAAACAGGGCGAGGCCAACTTGATTTGGGACGGACACGATCAATATACGCTGCTTGCTGGAAGCATAATCCGAACGGAAAAGGAGTCGGAGACTTTGTTGAAGGGCGATGTCAAGTTCCGGCGTGAAAACGCCAGACTGTTCATGCCAGATGGGAAATTGAAACGCAACATTGTTTTTGCATCGCCTTCGGCAGCAGCAAAGTTTGTCTGCGGCTTTCCCGTTGCTGGTCCATCGTTCTGGAAGAACGAAAACGGAATCAAACTTAAGGACGCCCGAAACGCTTGACGAACAATGGTATAGTTGGATGATAGAGGAACAGACCTCATTGGTGGAGTAGAGACTATGGCGATGCCGCAGAGAGACGATACGATTGAGACATGCTGGGGCAAATACAGCTTGCACTAAAAAGAGGAACGCGCATGGATACAGACAAGTTCAAGAATGATCTGATGATTGGCGAGACGTCATCAATTGAATTCAAGCGGTTCGAAATGGCATGTCTTGTGGTAAAACATCCAGTAAAGGTGCGGTATGACACTTGAAGAACCTAAGAAACAGATTGCCGACGATGAGAGTGAGATGGTGGAGGTGAAACATGCGTAGCAAAAAGAAAAATGACTTTGAAGTCCTGGTCGGGCGTATTCAGGCGACGTCGGACGCGTTGCAGCAGGATGCGCTTGTGGTCATAAACCGTAGCGTGACGACACGTGCGTGGCTCACGGGCTACTACATCGTCGAGTACGAGCAGCATGGCGCAGACCGAGCGAAATACGGCACAGGTTTGTTGAAGAAACTGGCGGCGCGTCTGAACAACTCCAATTTCGCCTTGCCGAGTTTGAAGAATTATCGCGCCTTCTACAAGGTTTACCCTGAAGTGGGACTTGAAGTTGCGGCCTATTTACGCGAGCGTTTTGGAAAAGGCTACACGGCGTGTAGCCTTTTGGTGGACGCCCCGACTTTGGCGTTGCCGGACAAAAGCTACACAGCGTGTAGCCAATCTTCGCCGAACGGATTACTGGTGGAATATGGTGACGAGATTCGAATATCCGCCGAAGCGTTGTTCAACCGCCTGTCTTATTCACATATTCGTGAGCTGGTTCGGCTTGATGACGATCTGCAGCGGACATTTTACGCATTCGAGGCGATTCGGGGTACTTGGAGTGTTCGCGAATTGCAACGTCAGATAGGGAGCTTGTATTATGCGCGTAGCGGCTGGAGCAAGAATCCGCACAAGCTTTCCCAGATAACGCACGTCAAGGCGGAGAAACTGGACGTGGCAGGATTTATCAAGGCCGAGAACGTGTTGGAGTTCCTGAATCTCAAGCCACAGGATGTGTGGGAAGAAAAGGATTTGGAGAATGGTATTATTGGCCATCTTAAGGAGTTCATCCTTGAGATGGGGACCGGCATGTGCTTTGAGGCTCGCCAGAAGAAGATTCTTATTGATGATTCGTATGAACGTATCGATCTTGTGTTCTATCACCGAATTCTGAAATGCCATGTGCTGATTGAACTCAAGGCTAAGAAGTTCAATCATGCGGACGCATCTCAACTTGGCATATATATGGCCTATTATCGCAAGCACATGATGCAACCCGACGACAATCCACCTGTTGGGATATTGCTTTGTACGGCAGTCGGTGATGAAACGATGGAATACGTGAACACCTTTATCGATCCTAAACTCTTCGTCTCGAAATATCAGTTGCAGTTGCCGGAGAAGTCACAGGTGACAGCGTTCTTGAAGAGGGAAAACAAGGTAAAGTCTACCGTGCCGACGCAAAGGAAGAACAGAGTGAAATAGTTCATGGCCTACAAAGGGACCCCATTGGTGGAGTAGAGACTATGGCGATGCCGCAGAGAGATAACACGATAGAGGCGATCAAGCGACTTGACGCCTTGCTCGAGTATGCCGTCATACATGGTGACGAGGAAGAGGCCGAGCGCATCCGCGAAGAGTTGCGCAGGCTGACGGATGAAGTTTGACGGCAGATGGCGTTTGAAGAGCGCGGCAGTGTGGTATAATTTCAACGTGAGCGCAAGGAGTGAAGATGGCAACGAGAAAAACAAAAGTGGATAAAAAGGTTGTAACTAAAAGTCTGTCGGCAGAAGTTACGCCGACATACGACGCATTGGTTTCGGCTATCGAAAGTCTTGTCCGGGACGCACGTACCGGATTGAAGGCGGCACTGAACACAATAATGCTTCAAACCTACTGGCGGACGGGCGAATACATTGTGGAGTATGAGCAGAACGGTTGTGACAAGGCTGTTTATGGTGTTGGGCTGATGAGACGGCTCGCCCATGACCTGACATTGAAATTGGGAAGGGGCTTCGCGCACTCGAACTTGAATTACATGCGCAAGTTCTACCTTGTCTCGCAAAAAATCCAGACGTCTGGATTTTTCGGGAAAGGCCAGACGTCTGGCTTTTTAACTTGGAGCCATTATCTGGAGATTCTTCGCGCCGACGATCCACTTGAGATCGCATTTTACGCGAAGGAGTGCGAGAATTCGAAATGGAGCGTCCGCGAATTGCATCGGCAGATGCAATCGATGCTGTTCTATCGCATTGCGCTTTCGCGGGACAAGGAAGGCGTACTCGAATTGGCGAATCAGGGAGACCATGTCCGGGAACCGGAGGACATTCTCCGTGATCCGTATGTTCTTGAATTTGCGGGGCTTCCTGTCGCAGAGCGTTTGAAGGAGAGTCGGCTTCACTCCGCACTTGTCGAGCATCTGCGGGACTTCCTTCTTGAACTGGGCCGTGGATTCTCCTTTGTCGCCAGTCAATATCGCATACCGCTCAACACGGATCATCCGTGCAGGGTTGATCTTGTCTTCTATAACTTTCTGCTCAAATGCTTTGTCCTTATCGATCTCAAGCGCGGGATGGTAAAGCACCAGGACATCGGACAGATGAACATGTACTTGAACTATTTCAAGTCCGAGGTAGGCGGCAAAGGCGATTCCGAGCCTGTAGGAATCGTCCTGGGCGCGAACAAGGACGATCTGGTCGTGCAGTTCGCGACGCAGGGGATTTCTAATCGCCTCTTTGTAAGCAAATACCAGTTGTATTTGCCCGACGAGAATCAACTGCGCGGCAAGTTGGCGGCATTGCTTGACGGTGCGCGTAATGGCAAAAGGAATGGACGCAAACATGGATAATAGGGGGACCGTCCCCTTCGGTTGAGCAGAAATGGTGGAGTAGAGACTATGGCGATGCCGCAGAGAGACGACACGATAGAGGCGATCAGGCACCGGGCGGCGGAGAAGAAGGCCGCCGAGGAAAAGAAGAAGGCCGAGGCGCGTGCCCGCGCGGCGTATCGTCGGAAACAGAGGAAGTTTGAGGAGAACGGTTTGCTGGAGGGCTTCGTGCAAATCAACTGGTCGTTCATGGCGGCGCGTGACGAACTGAAGCGGCGCGGGTTTTCGCTGGAGCTGATGCACAAGCTCAAGGGGGATGTCGTGGCGCGAATCTCGCCTTGGAACAAACTGCATCACGCCGACTACGTGGAGTACTTCATCTACCAGTATTACCTTTCGTGCAGCGAGGTACAGATCGAAACGCTTCCCGCCGACCAGCAGGAACCGGCGCGTAGGGAATGGGAGAAAATCCTGCGCCCGTTCAAGCGCCGCGAGCCGTGGCTGTGACCGGATGCGGTGAAGGTGTGAATGTGGTATAATTTCAACGGAGAAAAAGACATGAAGAAGGTCGAAAAAGAGTTTGAACTGGTAAACCGCATAATCGAGCGGCACTGGAACAGGGCCATCGGTCTTGCCAATGCCGAATCGCTGATGACCTACTGGACCGTCGGTGCGTTCGTGTCGGAGAGACTCAAAAATGCGCAATGGGGTTCAAAAACGGTAGAGGCACTTAGCGACTACCTCAAGACGCGCAATCCCAAACGCAAGGGGTATGGAAAGCGCCAGATATACAATATGGTACAATTCTACGACACTTACACAATGCCGGAGTATCAAGCGATATCAGAGCGATTGCGGCTTTACGAATTTGTGCAAATGGCATCTGCGCAAATAGAGGAGGGTGCAATTGTGCATTCAGCGAATGCACAAATTGAGACTGCCGTAGTTTTGCCGTCAACGACAGCAAAAACGCAAGGGGGGACAATTGTGCATTCAGTGAATGCACAATTACACGATAACGAAGTGAAATGTGTGCCATTTCCGCTCTTTTTGTCGCTTGTGTCGTTCACAAGTCATGTCCAGATACTCAATCGCACCCATTCTATGGAGGAGAAAATCTTCTATATTCTCTATGCGGCGCGTGAGCGATTAAATTCTCGTGACCTTGTCCGTGCCTTTGTCGCTCAGACGTACGATGCGGTGATGAGCAAAGAAAAGAAAATCTCACGGGCTTTAAAGGCAGCCTATCCCGGAGCGGACTTTCTTCTGAAAGACAAGGTGCTTGTTGATTTCCTTAGGCTTCCCGAAAAGCACAATGAGCATCGCCTTCATGCCGGCATTCTTGAACACATGAAAGAGTTTATACTTGCGATGGGTAGGGACTTTCTGTATATGGGGAACGAATATCATATACAGGTTGGGGGGAGGCAAAGAAGGTTGGACTTGCTGTTTTACCATCGTTCGCTTCAATGTCTTGTTGACGTAGAACTAAAGGCCGAAGGATTTCAGTCTGAGTATATTGGGAAGATGGATCTTTATTTGGAGGCGCTGGACAGGGAGATAAGACGGGATAATGAAAATCCATCAATAGGAATAATCCTGTGCCCAGAGGCCGATCGTTACGACGTGGAGTACACGCTCAACCGAACGATGAGTCCCATAATGATTGCCGAGTACAAGAGATTGCTCGTTCCAGAAGAGGTGATGAAGAAGTCACTTGAGGAATACTGTGAGTTCATGAAGCATGAGGAAAGTAAAAGAAAGTGACGGTTGATAGATCATCGGCGTCGCCCGGGGAGGTATGCCGATGATGACGCGGTGACCGCCCTGTCGGAGCGAGGGTGAATGTGGTATAATCTCTGTGCGAAGGCAAGGAAAGTCGAAAGGAACGTGACGAATCGCAGAATGCCCCGTAGGGCAACAATCAATAAGGAATGAGCAACATGGCATACTACATTGACTATGAAAAGAATACGGCGGTCAAGGCCGAAGGCAAGGCGATTTATGGCTGGAACCATGAATCGCGAAGTTTTGATTTGCCGGTTTCCGATCCGACGCCGAAGAGCCGCATGGAGCGCACGTCGGAATTTGAGGCCCGGAGGTATCTGTTCGAGCATGATCCTAGAAATTGCCGCGAGCGAATCCGAGCGCTGGCAGACAAGGTTCAGACCAGGCCTGATGCAGCCGACGTAGATGCGATTACGGTAGAGAGGGCGAAATCCGACCTCAAGGCCGCCAAGGCGTTTAAGGAGGAGTTGTTGCCAGAAATTTCGATTCTTCAGTCGGCCGTCGATGAATACGGGATGGCGATGAGCGATGCGGGGAGTTGTGCAAGTGTTTTATGCCGATCTATCCTGATACGGTTCGGTTCTACATCGACAGCGAAAAGGAAATGTATGGTGACGAAAATGACGCGGAGTGATAGAGGGACGGACCCCGTTGGTAGCGTAGAAATGGTGGAGTAGAGACTATGGCGATGCCGCTCTCCCGCTGGGGGATCTGATTAAGCATCTGGGATTGCCGCAAGGCGCGAGGTGATGTTGTTGGCCAGGTCGATGAAAGCCGGTACGGCCTCGGCAAAGTCGGCGGTAGATGTTGTTGCGAACGGCATCGTGGCATACAAGACGATTGCACCGGATCCCGGCTCGCGTCCGATTCCCGGCGCGTTGAAGAGCGGCCCCAGGGCGATGCCGAGCAAATCCAGCATGTCCGAATACGCAAGGCCTTCCGGCAACGCATCGGCAACAGATGCCGTAAGCTCCATGCGGTGAGCCGATTCGTTTGCGCGGACGATTACCGGCAGTTGATTGTCCACCGCAAGCAGGCAGTTGCCGTCCTCGTCGGGCTTGACGTCCAGACTGAGCGCTTCGCCAAGCGCCAAGAAGTATTCTTTTCCTGTATTTGACATGGCGGGCATTACCTTTCTTAAACTTTCATGCCGTGGATCTTGATGAGGTCGAATCCGTTCAGAAGCTCCCTTTGCTGCATTTTGACAACGTGGCGCATTTCCGAGAAGGTGATCGTGGCACCGTAGTGGTTGTGGATGGAATCGGCGGGGTCTTTCCACCAGGTGTTCTTGATGGTCTTGTCGCTGTCTTCCAGCGAAACGCCCTGGTGATTCGTCCACTGGAACATTACCGGCACGCCCCGCTGCCTGAAGAAGTCGAGCCCCAGCTTGCTCGTCTGGCGGAAAAACATATTGCGCAGAATCGTGCCGCTTAAGCGTGAGAGCTCCGTCATCAGATTTGAGGTTATTTCGTCCTCTTTGTATCCGGCCAGACAGAGTGCGGTGTAGAGGATGCCTTCCTGATCTTTATCGCTTACAACGCCGCCGCGGACGGCGATTTCCGCAAGCAGGGTTCCGAGCGCGCGGATGTCCTTGTCGTTGATGTCGTGGCGGCCGAAGCAGATTGTCTTTTCGTCGCCCGGCAGATTCTTGCGGACGAGTGCGTCCATCGTTTTGATAATGCCGTTTCGCGCCGCCTCGCCAACCCAGCCGGTGCTGTTTTTGTATTGTCTGGGGTGATTCGCGGCGTTTACGTAGGAGCGGATCTTGGCGAATACGTCGAGCTTGCCTACGTTGTCCTTCAGGAACGCAGCCCATGCGTTGAGCTTGTCGTTCGAGATCGAGCCATCGGGAACGTTCTTGATCTGCAGCGAGCCGGATTTGATGTTGTTGAGAAGCTCGGGCAGTTTTTCCAGCGTTACAGCGCCCCATTCGATGCTGCAATACTTGTTGTAAGCGTCGATGGTTGTGAAATTCACATTGTTTTCTTCAAGCTTCCCGGCAACGCCCTGTCGAACTGGCGTGAAGCCGTAGAGGGCGATTTCCTGCTTGCCGGCATCGCCGCCGTATCGAAGGGAAAGGGCCGATTCCGTCGCATCGCGCGTCGTCTTCATCGCGGGGGAGTACAGATCATCTTCCGATGCGGCCATCGGGGCTTTGGCCGTGTTCGCCGCATACGTTGCCTTGAAATTGTCGTAGTCCGTCTGCATGTGCGCTTGCATGCGCTGGAGCGAATCCTTGCGCAGGAAGTTGAACCAGCCGCCCTTGAAGGACACATTTACTTTCCCGTTTTCGCTAACGGTGACATTGTATGTGTTTCCGCCAGCTCTGATTATGCCTTTTTGCGACCCTTCGGCGTTGGAAAGGTCGACAATGCTGCGGATGTTTGAATCTGCAATATGTCGGACTGTCTGGTCTATTCTCATGGCCGTTTCTCCTAACACCCTGTTTACACGACAGATCGCATCTGGTTACAAAAATTCTGCAAGCCGTTATCTTGCGGAGCTTTTCGGAGCTCTGCATCGTTGTTGGCATCGTAGATCACGCCAACGTACATTTTTGTTTTCGCAGACATGGTGGTTCAAAAAATCGGTGACGAATATTCTACCATATCGGCGTTTCTAAAGCACACCCAAAAACACAACAAACACGAACGGCGTTCCCGGTGTCGAGTTTCGGAGTGGTGGAGGCACGGGATTTTTGGTAAACTGTTCGCCATGCGGAAATTGGAGAACTTTCAAACGAGCAGAGGCTGCCAGCTGAAAAGTCTGGGGACTCATCGCTCTCATAAGGAGTATGCAATGAAGAAAATTGTTTCGACGGCGGCAATCGCCACACTGGCTCTCGCGGCGTTCGCCGCGCCTGCTAACATCGCCGAGAGGACGGAGGCCAAGACGTTCGCCGGTGCGGACGGCGTGGTGTTCCGCTACCGCTGGGCGGAGAAACTCCCCGACGACGGCTCGAAGGTGCCGCTCGTGATCTTCCTGCACGGGGCGGGCGAGCGCGGCACGAACAACGTCGCGCAGCTCAGGCACGGCGTGGAGGAGCTGCTCAATTGGCTCGACAGGCACGAGAAGGGGTATCGTCTCGTCGCGGGACAGGTCCCCAACGGCAAGCGCTGGGTGGAGGTTGACTGGAACGCAATGCGCCATACGATGCTTCCGAAACCGAGCGAGACGATGGCGCTTGAGCTGGCGCTCATCGACAAGCTTCTGGCGGACCAGAGGACCGATGCGCGGCGCGTGTACGTGACGGGGATATCGATGGGCGGCTACGGCACGTGGGACATCATCTGCCGTCGTCCGAAGCTGTTCGCTGCGGCCATGCCGATCTGCGGCGGCGGCGACACGGCCCAGGCGGCGAAGATTGCCAAGGTGCCGATCTGGGTGTTCCACGGCTCGGCCGACAGGGCCGTGCCGGTATTCCGTTCGCGGAGTATGGTCTCGGCACTCTGGGCGGCCGGCTCCAACGCGCACTACCGCGAATACCCGGATGCGGGACACAACGTCTGGACGCGGACGTATCGCGATGACGAAGTCCTGAAGTGGTTCTTCTCGCAGAGAAACACGCGCCTGGATCCGCCTCGCAAGAAGTGAGGAGCTTTCAAACGGTCATTCGAACCCCCAAAAAGGAGTCACATGAAGACATCAAGAAGAGAGTTCATCGCGGCGGCCGCAGCAGCGGCTCTGCTTCCGCAGGTTGCGTCTGCTGGAACTTCCGGCGTACGCACCGGCCGGCTCGTCAGGGGCCGCAAGATCAACATCGCCTGCGTAGGCTGCGGCGGGAAGGGCGCTGACGACGTGCGCCAGTTCTCGGGCGAGAACATTGTCGGCCTCTGCGATGTCGATTTCGCACGTGCGCAGCAGACTTTCGCGGCGCACCCGAAGGCGAAGGTGTTCCGCGACTGGCGGGAGATGCTGGCGGCGCTCGACGACCAGATCGACGCGGTGGTGGTGTCCACTCCCGACCACATGCACTTCCCGGTGGCGCTGCGCGCAATCGAAATGGGCAAGCACGTGTACGTGCAGAAGCCGCTCACCCACACCGTGGAGGAGGCGCGCCGGCTGCTTCTCGCCTCGCGTCGCCACAAGGTGGTGACGCAGATGGGCAACCAGGGACACTCCAACGAGAGCACGAGGCGCATGAAGGAGTGGCTCGAGGCGGGCGCAATCGGCGACGTGTCGGAAGTGACGATCTGGACGAACCGTCCCGTGTGGCCGCAGGACAAGCAGCTCCCCGGCGCGCAGGACGTGCCGGCTACGCTGGACTGGAACCGCTGGCTCGGAGTCGCCCCGTGGCGTCCGTACAACCGCGCCTACATGCCGTTCGACTGGCGCGGCTGGTGGGACTACGGCTCGGGCGCGATCGGCGACATGGGCTGCCACACGATGGACGCCGCGTTCTGGGGCCTCGAGCTCGGCGCGCCCACGCACGTCTCGTCCGAAGTCATCGGTGGCAACGAGTACTCCTGCCCAAAGGGCTCGATCGTGACGTACAAGTTCCCGGCGCGCGGAAGCCGTCCGCCGGTCACCCTCACGTGGTACGACGGCTGCTGCAAGCCGAAGCGCCCCGACATCCTTCCCGCCGGCGAGCAGATGCCCGGTTCGGGACAGATCTTCATAGGCTCGAAGGGAGCGATCTTCTGTCCCGGCGACTATTGCGACAGCGCCATGATCCTGCCCGAAAGCCGCCGCGTCTCGTTCGTCGAGCCGCCGCAGACGCTTGCGCGCGTAGCGAACGGACACTACCAGAACTGGCTGGACGGCATCCGCGGCGTCGTCGACGCGCCGTGCTCCAACTTCGAGCATGCGGTGCCGCTCACCGAGATCGCGCTTCTCGGCGCGGTGGCCGTGCGCTCGCGCACGGCGTTCGGCTGGGACAAGGACGCGCTCAGGTGCGACAATCCCGCCGCACAGAAGTTCATTTCCAAAACCTACCGCATGTTCTGAAGAAAGGACGCGAGACAATGAAGAACACCCTTTTCGCAGCGGCCTTCGCCGCAGTCGCCGTTCAGGCATCCGCAGCCGACCTCGAGCTTTCGCTCCAGGCCTACACGTTCCGCGACCGCTCGTTCGTTGAGACGGTCGAAACGGCGGCGCGTCTCGGCTACAAGAATATCGAAGCCTATCCCGGGCAACGCCTTGGCGGCGGAATGTCAGGCTCCACTGACTATAATTCGATAAGGCTCGAGACGCTCGCCCAGCTCAAGGCGTATCTCGCGAAGGCTCATGTGAAGGTGGTCTCCTACGGCGTGACGGGCGCGAACGGCGAGGCCCAGTGGAGGAGGCTCACTGCATTCTGCAAGGAACTCGGCATTGGCCTCGTGCAGGTGGAAGTGGGCATCAGCCCCGAGAACCTCAGGCTTGGCGCGAAGATCGCCGGGGAGGCTGGCGTGAGGATTGGTCTTCACAACCACAGGCAGCCTGCGGGCCGGCCGGAAGCGGTGCTTAAGGCCCTTGAGAATGCGGGACCTGCCGTAGGCGCGAGCAGCGACATCGGCCATTGGCAGAATTCCGGGGTCGATCCCGTCACGGGAGTGAAGCTTCTCAAGGGCAGGTTCTTCTCGATCCACGCCATCGACGCGTCCGGCCCCAAGGCCGGCAACAAGGACGTCGCGCTCGGTTCAGGAGTGATTGATCTCGTGACCATCATGAACGAGCTGAAGAAGAACGAGAAGGGCACTGTGTACATCACGGTCGAGGACGAATGGCAGCATGACGACCTGGAGTCCGCCGTGGCGGCGAGCGCGCGCTGGTTCAACGCGTGGAAGCGCGGCGAGCTTGCAGCCGACGGCAGGGTGCGCGCCGACGCGATAGCCGGGCTGTGGAAGGACGTTGACGCCGCGAATCCGTCGGGCTGGGACGCCAAGGCGCTCGGGCTCGTGGACGACATCGCCCAGAGGGTCTCGCAGATGCGCGCGATCGGCCTTGACAAGTCTTCGTTCAAGAGCGACGAGAAGGGCATGGCCCCCAACGAGAACGTCGACGCCGCATTCGCCGGCGAAGGCCGCAAGTTCTGCCGTCCCTGGAAGGGAATGGGATACGTTTCGTGCGACGCGACGTTCCTCGTTGCGGCGAACTACTACACGATCAGCTCCGCGAACGACGATCCTTCGCGCGATCCGGTCACGTGGGTGCTCTATGGCTCGAAGGACGGCCACTCGTGGGTGGAGCTGGACCGCAGGGACAACGTGAAGTTCACCATGCGCCACCAGCTGCGTGGATTCCAGATCAAGAACCCGCAGATGTCCCGTACCTACAAGATCGTGTTCCTCAAGAACAACGGCGGCCGTCTCGTCCAGTTCAGCCGCGTCGCGTTCTACGAGTGACGACGAGCTGTTTAGGCTTAGCGGAGGTTCCGCCACCGCGACGGGGCGGAACCGGTCGCGTGGAAGAAGCGTTTGGAGAAGTAGAGCGGATCGTTGAAACCGCACGTGAGCGCGACCTCCTTGACGGACATCTCCGTGGTGAGCAGAAACCTTCGCGCCATCTCGATGCGGCAGCCCTCCACGTACGCCTGCGGTGACGTGCCGAATGCATCGCGGAATCGGTGCGCGAAGCGCGAGGGCGAAAGATGGAACGCCGCCGCAAGCGAACCGACCGGAAGCCGTTCCGAAAGATGGTCTATGACGTACCTACGCACCTCCTCGCCGAAGTTGAGATTGTCCCCGGCGGCGCGAATCTTCGCCAATCTCAGCAATATGTTCTCAAGGAGGTTCATTGCAAGCGCTTCGTCGTACCCCGAACCGCTCGAGGTGTTGACAACGACATCCCTGAAGAGCGCGACGATGCGACTGCGTTCGCTTTCGGGAATCGACTGGATGGAGAGGGTCTTCCATTCCAGAAAGGGTAGCCAGTTCGCCGGAGCGTGCAGGTGCGCCCAGAGAAAGTGCCAGCTGCCACTATCTGGATCGGTTCGGTAGTCGTGCTTTTCATGGGGCTTGAACAGATAGAGCGAATAGGGCCTCAGAGTTGTCCCGTTTGCAATCCCCGCGCCGGAAACGGTCAGGAGGAGCAGATGGTCTTTTGTTCCGCAATCGCGTACGATGTGGTAGTTCGTCCCCATTTTGTACTCGCTCGACCACACGCAGCGATATGCGTATGTTTTTACGTATTCGGAATCAAATGCTATTTTAGGGTTCATGGCGCGTAGTGTAGCAGAATATTCCATGCGCTTCAAGTATATTTCCATTTTATCTCATCAAAATGATTCATGCCATTATGTTATAATATCCATGTTCAAAAACTTAAGAGGAAAAGAATCATGAACAAAACAATCGATTCTTTGCCAATGGGGATGTGGTCCGCGCACCTGATCGCCGCGTCGAAGGCGCCTCGCGGCCCGCGTTTTTCACACACCCAATCTTCAACAGCCCAAGAAAGGAAGAAAGCCATGACAACAGGAAAAGCACTCAATGGAAAGCCGTATGCGGGAAATCCGCACGTACGGTTTGACGAGGGGGAAGTCGCATCGGCGGCAATGCCGAGGCGTGGGTCTCTACTCTACAGATCGCTTGTAGTGGCACTCACCGTTGCGCGG
This sequence comes from uncultured Lentisphaerota bacterium, assembly GCA_946413265.1. Classification (GTDB taxonomy): domain Bacteria; phylum Verrucomicrobiota; class Kiritimatiellia; order RFP12; family UBA1067; genus RUG572. The sequence continues at coordinate 9,808 of CAMKJU010000053.1, read as the reverse complement.
ACTCTCGCCGCTGCGTCCGTTTTTGCCTCAGATCAGGGCGTTGAACCAGAATCTGGTGCGCCGTTTTCCGTCACGGCGGGAGGTCGAGCGGTGGCGGTGCAGGAGATTTCCGCGCCCGTCTTCAAGCTCAAGGGCAGGGATGCGCAACCTTATTGGTACGCGCAGTTCGATTCGTCCGGCCCGGTCGAGGTACGCGTGAAGGTGCGCGCAGGCGTTGACAGGTTGCAGGTGCTGCCGAAAAAGGCCGCGATCCGTACGACGCGCACGGGGGATGACGAGGTAGCGTTCACGCTCGCGCCGTCCTGTCAGGTGGTTGTGGAGCCGAACGGGCGCCATCGTGCGCTCGTCATCGCGGCGAATCTGCCGGAGACGGACGTGCCTGACGCGAAAGACCCGAACGTCGTGTTCGTGCAACCCGGTCGCCACCGCCGTAATCTGAAACTTGCGAGCAACCAGACGCTCTACCTCGCGCCCGGCGCGGTCTTGGAGGGTAGCGTCTGCGGTGTGGGCACGAACATCACCATACGCGGTCGCGGTGCGATCAGCGGGTTGTGCTGGGGGCACTACAAAGGGCCTGGCGGCCGCATGGTCCATCCTGACGGGTTTGTGCATCCTGGCGGACACGTGGTCCATCTCGAAGGCTCACAGATCACGGTGCGCGACATTGTGATCGTCGGCGCGTGGAGCTGGTGCCTGGTGCTCGACAAGACCGACTGCGTGCAGGTGGACAACGTGAAGATTCTCGGCGGACACGTGATCAACGACGACGGCATCGACATCTGCCGCAGTTCGGACGTGACGATACGCAACTCATTTGTCCGCGCGCAGGACGACACGATCGCGCCGAAGTGGTGGTGCGAGAACCTCCTCGTGGAGAAGTGCATCCTCTGGACTGACGCGGCGAACGCCTTCCGCGTAGGATTCGAGTGTTTGCCCGAGAACGGACGGGGCTTCCGCAACCTCGTCTTCCACGACATAGACGTCCTGCACCTTTCCCTGCACAAGAACAAGCCAGAGACGTTCTGGGCGAACTGCGCGATCTTCATACAGCCTTCCAACGCGACGGCGTTCGAGAACCTCCTGTTCGACGACATCCGTTTCGATTCGATCGAGCGCGGCGACATCTTCCTGAACATCAAGACGCAGTCCATCGTCAGCACATTGACCAGATCAAAGGAGGCTGGGCGTCTACGCGGCTGCACGCTGCGCAACATCCACATTGCGAATCCGTTTGACGCGGAGACGATGCGCGTGCATCTCGAGGCGGCGGACGCCGCGCATCCGATAGAGGGCGTCGTGTTTGACGATGTGACAGGCTACGGGCGCGTCTCGGCTGTGCGCACGTCCGCGCCGTCATCCCGTCAGCGCCGACAGTGAAGAAAGGAACAGGTGGAAGAATGAAAGTCATGTTGGAGTTTATGAATTACCTCTTTCCTATAAGCCAAAAAGGAAGCACGCAGATGAAAACACCAATGGAATCCATCATGCGGACGTGCTGCCGCGTCGCCGCGTCGCTCGTCATGGCAATCGCCGCCGCGTGCGGCGCGTTCACGGCTCACGCCGCGCCCGTTGACGCATCCACCGCGACGGAGATCCGCTTCGTCCAGTACGTGAAGGCGACCGGCGAGCAGTACGTCGATACCGGCGTCATAGGCAAGTCCGGCACGAAGGTCGACATCACGTTCTCGAATTTTGCCAGCGGTGAAGTGTTATTGGGTGCGCAGGGAGAGACTTCCGACAGCATATTCGCGATTCAAGCCGTTCCTTATGGATCCATAAACTACTTTTGTCTTCTTTACCGTCCGCCAAGCGGGCAGACGGATACGAAATGGTACTATGACGCAGTATGGTCGGCGGGCGACGCCACTCAGCACCGGGTGTGCTATACTGTTGGCGAGAACGGGCCAAGCGATGCCATAGGCGAGGCAATAGGAGATGAATTTAAAAATGGAAAACACCAGATTCGCGAATTCCAGATTAGATATTGGAATTTTTCAAGTGCCAGCCCCAATCCCGGTGCTGTCGATACCGGAAGGTCGATGTATATATTCGCCCTCAACAGCAACGGCGTGGCGGACGGTCTGGCCACATCGAAATCCAAGCTCTACGGCATGAAGATAGCGCAGTGGGATGCGACGGCGAACGACTATGTGGCGGTGCGCGACTTCAAGCCGTGCATTGCGAACGTGGGTGACGTCGAACGCGCCGGTCTATACGACGCCATGCAAAACAAGATATACTTCTCCGAGACAGGAACGGACCTCGTTGCGCCGGACACGACGCCGGATTCTTTACATGAATGGGTGCAGCCAAACGGAAACGCATTTGTCGACACCGGCGTCATAGGCAAGTCCTGGACGCAGATTGACATGACGTTCTCGAACTTTGCCAGTTCCGAGATTCTCTTGGGTGCGCAGGGAGCGACTTCCGACAGCATATTTGCGATTCAAGCCGTTCCTTATGGATCCATAAACTACTTTTGTCTTCTTTACCGTCCACCAAGCGGGCAGCAGGATACGAAATGGTACGTTGACAGCGTATGGTCGCCGGGCTCGGACACTAAGCTCCAGATGTGCTATACGGTCGGCGAGAACGGACCGGCGGGTGTCAATGGCGAAGTTGTGGAAGTTGTGGATGGTAATGAAGCCAGCCATCGAATTAAATACTGGAACACTTCAAATGTCAGCCCCAATCCGGGCGCCGTCGATACCAGTAGGTCGATGTATATATTCGCCCTCAACAACAATGGCGCGGCGAACTATCCCGCCACTCCAACATCTAAGCTCTACGGCATGAAGATAGCGCAGTGGGACGCGACGGCTAACGACTACGTGGCGGTGCGCGACTTCGTGCCGTGCAAGAAGAACGGGACGGTGGCTCTGTACGACAAGGTGAGCAGGTCTGTATTCTACCCCGTAGGCACGCTCGCCGCCGGACCAGAGATAATAAAGAACACCAAGTTTGTGGAATGGGTGGAGTCCAACGGATCGCAGTACGTCGATACCGGCGTCACCGGCAGATACGGTACTGCGATCGAGGCGGACTTCGCCGGCTGCGGCGGAGACTACGCGGCACTCGTCGGCGCCAAGAAGAGCGGTAACCGGTCTGAATGCATCGCATGGACTTCCTATACTTATTCTGGCATGAATATGTGGCTTGTCTACCCGCGGGATTTGAGCAATTGGTACGGCGACAAGACCGTTGTCGTTGGCGCAGGCGTCCGGCATCGCATGACGTCCTCTGTTTCGTTGATAGGCGACCTTTCCGTGTCGTTCGACGGAACGTCGTATCCCATGACAAACTGGAGCGGAGCGCCAGATCCTTTCAGCCTGGGAGCTGCGAATACGGGGTTGCCGATGTATGTATTCGCGGCGAACGAGGCGGGGAATGCAATATGGAAAAGCACGACGCGGCTTTACGGCCTCAGAATCTGGCAGGACGGCGTATTGGTGCGCGACTTCCGTCCGTGCGTCGACGACAACGACGTGCCCGCGCTGTACGACATGGTGAGCCAGAGCCTGTTCCATTCCGGCGGCGGCGACGCGCTTGCGGCAAGCGACACGGAGATTCCGGCGCGGGCAGTGTGGAAAGGCGGCGCCGTCGCTTCTGCGGCCGACCTCGCCAATGCCGCGAACTGGACTTGCACCGACGTCGCCGGCAACGAGATCGCCGGCGCGGTTCCCGGATCGGCGACGACGATTGCCATCTCCTCCGCAACCGATCCGATCCTTTCGCTCCCCTCCGGCGTCTCCATGCCGGCACACGCCATGGTCGAGGTGTCCGGCGTGATAGTCCTCGCCGACGACGCGGACTGGACGCATCTCGGTTCGTTCGCGTTCGCCAATGGCACGTCGATCGACCTCGCCGGGCACAACCTCATGCTTTACGCGTTCTCTGTCAAGACCGCTGGAACGGCGTCCTTTGGCAATTCCGGCTCTGCTCAGGCGACGCTCACGCTTGCCGGTGACCTAGACAGCGTGTTCACCGGCGTTACCGTGGGCGACAATGTGAAGATTGTCAAGAACGGCACAGGTGACATGGTTAAAATCGACCAGTGGCGCGTCGGAGGCGCGACCGGCGTGGAAATCCTGCAGAATAGCGGCGATGTGGTGGTTTCCTCAAGCCAGGGCGAAGAGGTGCTTGGCATCGGTACGGCAGGTCCCGGCACGTACACGGTGAACGGCGGCCGTTTAAAGGTGAGCAACAACAGCAGCGGCTATTCGTGCTGGATTGGCGCGCGCGGCAACGGCATCGGAGTGATGAATGTGACTGGCGGCGAGGTGACGATGAACAAGACCATAATCGTAGGAAACTGGACGGGGGGTGCGTCAGGCATGCTCAACATAAGCGGCGGCAGCATGGAAATCCAGTCCGGCGGCGTGTTCATGGGCAACGGGTCCGCCCTCGGTGCCCTCAACATAACCGGCGGGACGCTTGCGCTTGGAAACGGCTCCATATACGCGGGCAATTGGGCAAACGTCGCCGTCACGCTGGACGGCGGTACCATTAGATCGGGAGCGGCGAACGCAGCGTTTTTCAACAATCTCACCAACGTGACGCTTGGCGCGAACGGGTTGCGGCTGGAGACGGAGTTCGACCTCGGGATGAACAACACCGCCATCAAGTTGCAGAGCGGCGGAAAGATCACGAAGGTCGGCGCGGGCGATCTCGACCTCTCCGGTCTGACCGTGGAAATTGACAAGTCGATGCCCGCAGCGTTCGACTTCGCCATGGCTATTCCGGGCGAGGAGAATGGTACGGCTGGCGTGTTCACGGGTCTGCCGACAGTGACGCCGTTGCATTGGAAAGCGAAGTTGGTCGATAACGGCACGCGTTGCCGTTTCGTCAAGTTCGGCATGGTTATTATAGTACGATAGTGCGCGGCGGAGTTCGCATTCAGGTCTGGCGTCTTTGCCATTGACGCGCAGGGGGCGGTCTGATATAATCCGGCCCATGAAAAGGTCAGTGAATCTCTACGTTCTCGCCGCGTCGGTTGCGACTGCGGCGGCAGTCCACGGTTTCGAGGCGACGCTGGCCGATCCGCTGGCGTGGCTCTATCCGGACTCCAAGGTCGCGTCCGCCGAACGGATCGGCGAGATCGACGTGCCGGCCAACGGCGTGATCGACGTCAACCTGCTTCTCAACGGGCTCAAGCCCGGCGAGCGGCTTGTGCTCGAGTCCTCGGAAAAGGGCGGCGCATGGTGCCGGATGGTCGCCGTGCCGGTGTCGCACAACACCGGCAACAGCGGCTTCCTCGAGGGGAAGCCCGGAGAGAACAAGTCCGTGACGCGCCGTGCGCCGTTCGAGGTGTACGACGCGCTCGAGCCCCTGGCGGACGGCGCGGTCGCCGCGCCAAAGGAGACGGAGGCGCTGTACTTCCGCATGGACCGCCCGCCGGAGGGCGCGAAGACGCTCGACATCCGCTTCCGCGCGAGGCAGGGCGCGGAGACGAAGGAGCTGGCGCTCATGGTGAACGTGCACGGCGTGTCGCTGCCGCCCGTCGGCAAGGACAGCTTCAAGTACACGAACTGGATGAACTACGAGGGCATGGCGAAGTTCCACGGCCTCGAGCCGTGGAGCGAGGCGCACTGGGCGATGATCGAGAAGTACGTGCGGCTCGCCGCGCGCGGCCGGCAGAACTGCGCGATCATGTTCGGCGTGTTCCGGAAACTGCCGAACGGCGACGTGGGCGTGGACGCCGAGAAGTTCCGCCGGCTGCTCGGCATCTACGACCGCGCGGGGATCTGGTACATCGAAGGCCCGCACCTCGCTAACTTCTCGAACGGCTGGGGATCGCCCACGTTCCACACGGCGCTCACCACCAACGTCACCACCTCTACTATTTTGAATTTGTTGAAATAGTAGACCGTCTGTTTGACATTAGGGCAAAATCACGATATAATCCGCACGTTTTTCTAAGAAATGGAGACTGAACAGCATGAACAAAAAGAAGTCCATGACAACAGGAAATGCACTCAATGGAAAGCCGTATGCGGGAAATCCGCACGTACGGTTTGACGAGGGGGCGGGCGCTCCGAGACATTCGGGGCGTTCCGCTCTACTCTACAAGATGGCGGACGATTCCAAGCAAGGAGAGGGGAAGACGGCGGGGCGGCTGATGTCGCTTGACGCGCTGCGCGGCGCGGACATGTTGTTTATAATGGGCTTTTCCGGTGCCGTGGTGGCGCTGTGCCAGTTGCTGGGCTTCGGCAAGGACTGTTGGCTCGCCACGCAGATGTCGCACGTTGCCTGGCACGGTCTGCGGCACCATGACACGATCTTTCCGCTGTTCATCTTCCTCGCCGGCGCGGCGTGGCCGTTCTCGCTTGCCAGCCAGCAGGCGCACGGGCGCACGACGGCGCAGATCGTGCGCAAGATCCTCCTGCGCGTCTTCATGCTGTGGTTCCTTGGTCTTGCGGCGCGGGCGACGTTTTGGGCGTTTGACGTGAAGGGCCTGCGCTACGACACCGTTCTCGCGCACGTGGGCGTATGTTGGGGCGTTGCGGCGCTTCTGTCCGTTTTCGTGCGCGGCGCATGGACGCGTCTGACCGTGGCGGTGGCGCTGCTCGTGGTACATTTCCTTGCGCTGAAGCTCTTCGTGGCTCCAGATGCCGCATCGATCCTCGCCTCGACGAACCCTGCGATTGCCAAGCATGTCGCTTCATACGCCACCTACGGAACGGACGGCTTCTCCTTCGCTGGAAACATCGCCGGGTGGATCGACCGTACGGTCATGCCGGGACGCTTGACGGAGATCGTGTTTGACGCGGACGGACTGCTTGCGAAGCTGACGGGCGTCGCGATCGCCGTGTTCGGCACGCTAGCGGGGGCGCTTCTCCGGCGGCAGGAGGTCTCTGGCGGGCGCAAGACGGCGTGTCTCGTCGGGGCGGGGTTTGCCGCGCTGACCGCCTCCTTGGCGTGGAGCCCGTGGTGTCCCGTAAACAAGAAGCTGTGGACGGCAACGTTCGCGCTGGCCGTGAGCGCCTATTCGTTCACTGCGCTGGCGCTGTTCTACTGGATCATCGACGTGAAGCGCTGGCGGCGCTGGACGTTCTTCTTCCGTGTGATCGGCATGAACTCCATAGCCATCTACATGCTGATGAAGTTCGTCGGCTTCGGTGCCATATCGAAATACTTCTTCTCCGGCGTAGCCTCGCTTGGCAACAACCACTGGGCGGCGATGGTCTATTGTCTCGGACAAGTCGTCCTTGAATGGCTCGTTTTGCTGTTCCTCTACAAAAAGGGCACCTTCCTGAAGGTGTAACCGGATCCCGGCATTTAAGATAAAGGGCAAAGATGAAATCTAAAGCATTGATTGCGTGTTCCGTGTTGGTGGCCGGCGCGAAGTACATCACCATCACGGCGCGCCACTGCGACGGCTTCGCCCTCTGGCCCTCGAAGGTCGACGGCTACAATATCGCCGCCACGCCGTTCAAGCGCGACGTCATCGGCGAATTGGTCGAGAAGGCGGTGCTGGCACGGAAGGGATATGCGCGATGAGCGGTGATTTAGAACGCAAATTATGGATCTCGAAATTATAATTGACGGATGGGAAAGCATGTCATAGCTAGTTTCACGTTCCTTGCGGTTTTCGCGCTGGCGGCTAGTTCGCTGGCGGCTGGCCGAATGGGTGGCGTGTTTGTCTCTCCTCGCCATTCGCAGGTGGAGATGAAGGGTGACTGGTACCCGGAGCTCCAGCGAGAGGGGAACGGAACCCGCTGTCACTGGATGTCGGGTACGGCCGGCGAATCCGTGACGCTGAGGTTCGAAGGAACTTCAGTGGCCGTCTCCACGCGCACGGGTGCACGCGTCACATGGAAAAACGTAACGCACACCAATTCGCTCGCGCGACTCGGACGCTTCGCCGTGCGGCTGGACGGGCGTCCGCTCGCGCCAATCAGTCTCGCCGGGTCCAAGGCCGATGCCACCGCGCGTCCTGAACATTCGCAGGCGGCGGTGATTCCCGTTGCGAAGAACCTTCCCGATGGGCCGCATGTGCTGGAACTCGTCAACGACGGCGCCGGGGAGGTCACGCTCGCCGGATTCATTCTGGACAAGCCGCAGAAGGGCGCGGAGCCCGACTACTCCCACGAATCGACGGAGCTTGCTGCCGAGGCGCGCAAGCTGCCGCCGATCCTTTTTGTGGAAGGCGCGCCGGTGCGGACGTTTTCCGGGCCGTCGAAGATCGGATTCTCCTCGTGGCCGGATGGCTATGCGTGGGGCGCGGCGATCAAGGTGTTCGATCCGGCGCATCCTGAAAAGCCCCCGCGCGTTCTCTTCGCCGAGGACGACTCCTACATCCTCGACCTGGCCCTGTCGTACGACGCGAAAACGATCTGGTTCTCCATGCGCCGACACAAGTCGCCGTGCTGGCACATCTACCGGATGAACGCGGACGGCACGGGACTCGTGGCGCTGACGAGCGGCTTCTCGCACAACACGTCCCCCGCGCCGTTGCCAGACGGACGCCTCGCGTTCATCTCTTCGCGCGAACCGCTCACGCATCTCGTCTGCGCGGAGGGTCCCTCCACGCGCGTGCACGTGATGGAGGCGGACGGGTCGGGCGTGAAGATGATCTCGTCCAACACGCTCGCCGACTTCTGCGTGACCGTGCGCCGCGACGGGCGGTTGCTCTACTCGCGCTGGGAGTACGTGGACTGGAACATCATGTCGCGCCAGTCGCTCTGGACGCAGTACCCCGACGGACGCCACCTGGAGCTGTTCTTCGGCAACCTGCTCGACGACCCGCCCACGCTCATCCAGGCGCGCGAGCTGCCGGACGATCCGGCGTCCGTCGTCTGCACGTTCGCGCCGCACCACGGTTCGCCCTACGGCGCCATCGGCGTGGTGTCGGCGGAGAACGGTCCTGAGGGCAAGCGCGGCGCAGACGTGCGCTGGCTCACGCCGGAGTTCCCGTCCATCATGGACTTCGACCACCTCTGGTCCTACTGCTGCCCGTACCCGCTCGGTGGCGGACGCTATCTCTGTTCGTACGGGGGCGGCGGGACGCATCGCTACCATCTCTCGCTCATCGACGAGAAGGGGAACCGGGCCACGGTGTACGACCCGAAGACGACGAGCGCGTTCTGCGCGACGCCGTTCGTCGCGCGGCCGGTGCCGAAGACGATCGCCTCGTTCAGCCCCGTGAAGGTCAAGAGCGTGAAAATCCCCGCTGCGCCGCCGGGACAGCACACCGCTGAGGAGGTGAAGGTGGGCTTCCTGTACGTGACGGACGTGACGCGCGGTTACGCCGAAGGCGTGGCGCGTTCGGACGTGAAGGCCGTGCGCATCATGGAGCAGCTGCCGAAGACCGTGGACCTCGGGGGGCTGCGCGCCTACGACCAGAGTCCGGTGATGGGCGTGGGCACCTACTACGCCAAGCGCGTATGGGGGTACGCGCCCGTGGAGGCGGACGGCAGCGCGTACTTCGAGGTGCCGGCGCGGATGCCCGTCTACTTCCAGGCGCTCGACAAGGAAGGACACGCCGTCCAGACGATGCGGTCCGTCGTGTACCTGCAGCCGGGCGAACGCGAGAGCTGCCTGGGCTGCCACGAAGACCGGCGTAAGAGCGCGTCCGTGCCCGCGCAGGCGCTCGCGCTCCAGCGCGCGCCTTCGCGCATCGCACCCGAGGTGTCCGGTTCGCGTCCGTTCAACTACCTCAAGCTCGTCCAGCCCGTTTTGGACGCCAAGTGCGTGAAGTGCCACGACGGCACGCGGCCGAAGTGTCCGTCGCTGAAAGGCGATGCCGAGGGATGGGCGTGCAAGTCGTTCAACGCGCTCGTGAAGCACGTGTCCTATTCGTCGTGGG
>CAMKJU010000052.1 GCA_946413265.1 uncultured Lentisphaerota bacterium | reverse complement strand
CCAGCCCACGGAACAGCCGATCACGGGTCCGTCAAGGCGCGCCACGCCGCCGCAGGGTCCGCCCGTCGTGCCCATCGTATGCTCGCTGGGGATGCCGACCGTGGGCTGCGGCGAAATCCGCACAGCGATCGAGATGTCCTTCCCGGCCTTCGCGTCGCCGCTTTTCGCGAGGTCGAACGAGCGGCGCTTGAACGCGCCGGTCATACGTCCCGTGATGCGTCCGTTCACCCAGATCTCGGCGTGGTAGTTGATGCCGTCGAAGTTGAGCCAGACGGTCTTGTCCTTGAAGCTGTCCGGCACTCTCACCTTCGTCCTGTACCACCAGTCCCTGCGGCAGAGGTCGTCGGGGATCGTTTCGGGGCGGTTGTTCTCGCCATACGTCGGCTCGGGATAGACGCCGTTGTCGACGAGTGTGGTGAGCACGGTGCCCGGGACGGTCGCCTTGTACCAGCCCTTCGCGTCGAATCCGTTCAGCGACAGCCGCTCGCCTTCGGTGGGCTGGCACGCGGAGTTCTGCTTGTACCAGCCCTCCTTCTTCGCCTGCGCCTCTATGACCGTCGCGTCCTGAAGCTTCCAGTCCTTGAGCTCGATTTCGTCGATGGCGGCCAGAATCGCCGCCGGAACGAGCATGCTTGCCGCCGCAAGCGCGAATTGTGTTTTCATCTGTCTCTACCTCTTTTTGTTTTCATTCAAACTATCGTCCTGACCTGCGGTTCTCTTGAGAAGCCCCACCCAGTCGAGGTGGAATCCCTCCCCGGTTCCTTCGATCCGGATCGTGTTCTTTGCGGAAAGCCCTTTCACGGAAACGTCAACCGTCGCATACGTCGGCCAGCCGGTCGTCTTCGGGAGGGAGACGGCCATTGCCGCGCCGTTGACCTTTACCGACACTTTCGCGCCATACTGCGCCGAATATGAGATGCGCAGCGTCCCCTCGCGCGTGCCGATTCCCTTCATGCCCGTAAACTCGGCGAACGTGTCCCGCGCGCCGAGTCCCAACACGGCCATTGCACCCGAGGCGCGCACCTCGTATGCGGTCCGTACGCCAGTTCCGCCGAACGTCGCGCTCTCGGCCTCCATCACCGCCGCGCAGTCCGACCTGCCGACGATCGCCGGATTGTTCTCGTTGACATCGTATCCTTCCTGCATTGGCCCGGTCGCCTTGAGCGGCACGGCTTTGGGTCCGCGCGTGACGCCGCTTTCGTTGAAGGCGTCGACTGTGAACCAGTAATCGAGCCCGCGCATGAGGCTACGGACGACGTAGCTGCGTCTTCCATAGACGATGTAGTGGTGGAAGAGTCTGTCTGGGAAGAGCCCGAAGCGGATGATATAACCCTGCGCCCCGCGGGCGGCGGGCCATTCGATTCCGGCCGCACGGTTGTCGTCCGCGCGGCGGTCCGCGTATACGCCGCCCATATCCACGGCCTCCGGCGGCGTGCCGCCTCCCTCGCCGAAAACGCGCAGCGCGCAGACGGCGAACCTTCCGCCACCAGGCACGGAGCCCTTGTTCGTGAGACGTATATACCGCGCACCGACCTTCTCGGCGAACTCGACGTACTCGTGCTGGCGGTTCGTTTTCGCGCCGCGGCGGTCAAGCATCATGTGCCAGAGCTTTCCGTCCTGGGAGAACTCGAGGATGTAGCGGTACGCCTCGTCCGCGGCGCGTCCGCCACGGCGGCACTTCACATCGTAGAAGTTCACCTGCACCGACCGCACGGCGTAGACCTTGCCGAGGTCGACCTGGAGCCATTCGCCGGGATCGTCGGTGGCGGGCATCCACGAATCCTGGATGCGCTCGTTGAACGCAAGCGTAGCCCCGCCGGGGTTGGACGATGCCGTGGCGCGTTTCCCGTAGGAGAGCAGCATCCAGCCCGGGCCGGGATTTCCGAACGGATCCTTCGAGCGCGACGGGACGTAGAACGGATGGTCGCTCAGTACCGTGTTCGTGTAAAGATCGCCCCTCTCGTCAAACAGCGCAGGGACGAGCACGAGACGCCGGTTGAAGCCGCGCACGCGGCAGGTGTCGATCTTCCACCAACGCCCGCCCAAGTCCTGGAAGAGCGCGCCGTGTCCGGCACCCTGCGTGAAGCCGGTGGACTTCCAGATGACCGGACTGTTGAATGCATACGTGAACGGACCCATCGGCGAGTCGGAGACATAGCAGTTGTCGCAGTAGGAGGCGTCGGCCGTTCCCGGTACGGCGCACATCACGTAGTAGCGTCCGTTCGCCTTCGTCGGCCACGGGCCCTCCTGCGTGTCGTTTCCTTCGAAGTGCGTGTTGAAGTCGCCGGGCACCTCGAAGCCGCGGTTGAGCTTGTCAGGCCAGCCCACGTCGTAGGGTCCGTCCACCTTGCGCATGCCGTTCTTCGGGTCGAGTTTTATCACCTGGACCGGATTGCGGTGCGAAAGCCCGCGGTAGAGGTAGACGTATCCGTCGCCGCCTGTCGCGGGGTCGTCGTAGAACATGCCGGGGTCCATCCATCCGTCCGGCTTACCGACGTCCTCCCACAGGTTCGGATCGTGCGGGTCTTTCGTCCTGAGCATGTGTCCGCCCTCGGAATGGCAGAGATAGAGCGTGTCGCCAACCACGCATGTCGCCGGCGCGTACTTGAGGAACTCCTTGAGGATGCCCTTCGTGACGTCGATCTGCACGAATGTCCACTTCGCAAGGTCGGACGAGAACCAGTATCCGTCGCCATGCGAGGCGAAGAGCCAGTACTCGCCTTTGAAAACGACGATCGCCGGATCGGCCGATTGCACGTAAACGCCCTGCGGCAGACCGTCCGAGCCGACCTTCCCGTTGCCGTGGTCGATCATGTACTCGATGTCGACCGGATTGCACGTTGTCAGCGGCTTCGTACTTTCGACGGCCTTAATGTACCGCGAGAGATCGTCCGCAGGACTGGGTTTCAGCTCGATGCGCGCGTTGCGGACCTCGTAGTCGATCCCCGTTTGCTCCGCCTTGTGCGGGATGTCGTTGTAGTCGAACAGCTCGGCGACCTCAAGCCGACCGCTGTTCGCGGCGAGGCCGTCGAGCGGACACCTCGCCGTCATCCACACGCCCGGTACGCGGTCCATCGGCGGCACCTGCTTCTGGAGGGGTGAATCGGCCTCGAACACCTTCTTGCCGGTCGTGTCGAACAGCTTGACGCGCCCGTTGCGCACAAGGTCGAGCGCATGCCGATCCGACTTGCCGTCGTGACGCGTGACGCGCAGCTCAAATGCGAGAACGAGTTCGTCGCCCTTGCGCCCCGCAAGGTCCACAATCCGTACGGCGTTCAGGTTTACGCGTGCGGGGCCGGTCAGTCCGACGACCGCGCGCGCCACCTCATCCTCCGGCTGGAACCTGCCGAGGATGGCTTCCGCCCGCACCGCCAACGAGGCGGCGCAGACGAGAAACGGAACCAACACGGCATGCTTCATGAAGTCGGGTTTCATGGACTGCCTCCGTTAGCGGTCGGTGACTTCGACCTTGAAGAACGCGGACGAAGCACCGCCCATCTCGACATCGAACGACAGAGTCGTCTCCCCGGCACCGGCCTGTACCTTCGATCCCGCGACAGGCTCGTATGTTCCGTCAACAGTGCCGCTGCGCATGAGCGTGTAGTAGAGTCCGGGCCGGACGGAAGTCGTAAGGTGCACGCCTGTGGCCGTCATGGCAATGGCGTCGTTGGCTTCAGGAGCCGATTCGACGAACTGCGGCGCGACGACGTCCACGCTGAGAACAGGCGTGACCGTGCCGTCCTGCGGAATGAGCGAGCCCGCGTAGTACGCGGTCGTGTCGATGACGACGTTGTCTCCGTCCTTGACGGACATTCTGACCTCGGTGACGCCAGCAGGAATGAATATCCGCGTCCCCGCGCCGGCCAGCGCCGCGTCGATCGTCGCGACCGTGCCCTCCACCGTGCCGACCTCCGTGCCGTCTTCGATCGTCGGAACCTGCTGCGCGGGCGGCGTGTATTCCATCCAGTCCGCCGTTGTCGTCTCGCGGGCGAACGAGGTCGCGCGCAGGACGGGTCCGCCGCTCGTCGCGGAAGCCTTCGCCTTGTATCTGGCAAATGCCGCATCGCTCTGGTTGGGCGTGGAGACCTGGACCGTCGCACCTTCGGCGTCGTAGATCTTCATGACAAGCGCGCCGTTGGTGATCTTCTGCTTCGAGCCGCTCCAGTACGTGGCCTGGTCGAAGCGGACTGTCGCGTCAGGCGCGAGCGTAATTTCTGGGACCGTGACGATGCACTTCGAGGAGGACTCGGGGTCGCCCGACTTGCAGATGTTGACCACGACGCCGGCAAGGTCCAGCGCGACTGTTTCGGAAAGATTCGTCAGCACGAAGTACTCGCCCGTGTCGCCGCCGTTGCCGTCCGCCGGAACGCCGTCGAACTCGAAGAAGCGCAGGTTCTTCTCGACCCAGCTCTCGGACGGTTTCCACTGCGTCTCCTGAGTCACCGTCGTGCCGAATTCCTTCGCCACGAGGTAGTCGCCCGTGCCGTCGGCAATACCACCGAACCATTTCGAGCTGAAGGAGATCGTCTGGACGGTCTCACCTTCACAATCGACGATCAACATGTCGACAATACCGTTTGTAAGCTTGCCCGTCGGCCAGTTCTCCGCCTTCGTGAGCGTGAAGGAAGCGCCCGCTTCCAGCCGTCCGTCGGTCAGTGTGCAGAGCGTCGCCAACGTATTACCCTGTTTCGCCGCCTTGATGACGAGTCCGTCGAGAAGCACCGCATGTTCGGTGATGTTCGTGAGCGTGATGAACTCCGCACCGTCACCCTTCGCATCGGCGGTCGAGCTGTAGACGGCTGCGATGCGGACGGCCTCGGCCTGCGTGGCAAGAATCTCTTCTCCCTTCACGACGATCGTCGAGAGCGCGCTCCATTCGCCCGTTTCGCCGTCCGCACGGACGCGCGCGTTGATCGTCAGGCCCTCGGGCGGCACGACGATTCCGCCCGAGTATTCAATGGCGCCTGCGGCGGGCGTGCCGTCCGCGCCGATCGGATCGCTGCCGTCGGTCGTGTAGTAGACGGTCCCCGAACCGCTGCCGGTGAGATAGAGCATGTCCTCCGCGCCGATGGTCTGTCCGTCGGCGACCGGCGAACCGGCGCCGTCGAGCGCGGTCGGCGCGTCGGTCTGCGGATACCACCCGCGTCTCTGGTATTCGGGTATGAGATACCTCAAGCGGTTGTTGATGAAGTTGATGCGGTCGTTGCAGCTGGTGAGCCAGCTCTGACGGTTGCGTTTCGTTTCGTACTGGTAGCCCCAGCGCGCCGACTCGCAGACGATCGCGTCGTCGATCTCGGCCATGCGGGCGCGGTAGCGCGCCTCCGCCACGGGCGCGGTAAGCGCGCCACCTTCCTTGACCATGTGCTTGTACACGAGGTCGGCGAAGACGCGGCGGTACACCGCGTTGGTCATCAGCTCGTAGTGGAGCAGATTCGGGTTGAAGTTGCCGAGCGCGCGCAGGTCGCGGTTGGGGCTCGGGTGCTCCGGCGTACCCCAGATGATCGACTTCACCTGGTTGGCGCCGCCGCCGAAACCGAGCGAATGCTCCGCGTCGTGGCGGTTCCAGAGGAAGCCGTCCTCCTTGCCCTCGCCGTCGTTGCGGTTGCGGAAGCCGATGATGTTGTTCGCCATGCCGCCCGAGTTGACCGGCGCGTCGGAGTCCTCCGAGAAATGGACCGTGAGGATGTGCTCGATGAGGTTCGTCACGTTGAGAAGGATCGGATACTCCGGATTGCGCGTGCCGTCGGGGTTGAGGCCAAGCACCTTGTTGAAGTTCGCCTCGTGTCCCGGGCCATACCCTTCCTGCGTGGTGATGCGCCAGAGTTCGGTCCACGCGGCCGTCTCGCCCTCCACGATGCCGGTGTTGTAGCCGGGCTGCGAGGTGCGCACGACGTCGTAGTTCGCGGCCGCGCCGCCGTTATAGCTCGCGGCGTAGTTGTCGTCCACGCGCTCCTCGGTCTGGTAGAGTCCCCAGTAGACGCCGTTGATGAAGAGGTGGTAGTAGCGGCTGCGGTTGTACGTCTTGCCCATCGCGCCCTCGGAGTCGCGCGAGAAGCACTCGTGGATGAACGTGTCGCCGTTCTCGTTGTTCGCCCAGGCGTAGTTCTGGGACGTGCGGAAGTCGAGCTTCTCGAATTCCGATGCGCCCTCGTCGCCGAACACCGGATGCTCCAGCGTGCCCATGCCGTACTCGCTGCGGAAGAAGAGGCGGAACGAATGCTTCGGGTGGACCGCGCCGCGGCTGAACGCGCCGCGGATGCGGAGTCCCGCCGGGATGGTGAACTCGTCCGTCGGATCCATCGGGTTGATCTGCTCGACCATCGTCTGGCGCTCCCAGATGCGGCCGTTGCCCGACGCGTTCACGTAGATGCCGGACGCGCCGTCGAACAGGCTCTTCGGGTCGATCACGAAGGAGACCGTGCGCGTGTTCTCGGTGAAGCCGCGCCGCAGGCGCGCGCGCGTCTCGGCGTCGCCCTGGGTGACGGCCGTGTCGAGGCCGTAGAGCATCTTCTGGCTGTTCACCGCCTCGTTGGCCGGGAAGCCGTCGGGAACGGACGCGCCCTGCGCGATCACGTCGTCGTAGAAGAGGTACGTCGCGGACGTGTCGACCTGGAGAATCGCGTCGACGTCCGGCACCGCCGCGCGCACGACCGTGGTCTTGTCGACGTGGAGCGGCCCCGTGTAGCGCTGGGTCGTCGGCGCGCCGATGGCCGGCGAGGTGCCGTCGAGCGTGTAGTAGATGACGGCCGTTTCGTTGTCGGGACAGGAGAGCGCGAGGTCGAACGCCGCGTCCTTCCAGCCGTGCGGCACGCTGAAGGCCACCTTCGGCGTGAAGCCCGTGCGTCCGCTGCCGGTGTTCGCCGCGCCGGGCGTGGGAGTCGGGAAGTAGACGTACAGGTCCTCGGACATGTCGTGGACAAGCTCCGCCGAGAGGTAGAACTCCGTATCGGCGATCGCGTCGTTCTCCGCCGTGATCTCGAGCGTGTTGGTGCCCTTGACGACGAGCGCCGGGTCGACCACGAACTCCTGCGCCCGGAGCGCATCGGCCGCCGGACGCGCCGCGGCTGCCGCGACGGAGGCGACGGGCGTGCCGTTGACGCGTGCCGAGAAGCCGTCGGCGTACTTGACGCGGAGGCGGAAACCGTCCGCCGCGACAGGCGTCTCGTCGAGCGTGAACTTCGTCCGCCACTCGAGCGTCTTCGACTGGCCGACCATCTCGCCCGAGACGTCCGCCGCAACCTGCGAGCCGAGCGCGCCCGCGTGGACGACGTCGCCCATTCCGACGAGCTGGAACGTCTCGGCGTTGAAGTCCGTGCGGCCCTTCGCGGCGCTGAAGTCGATCACGTAGCCACCGCCCGCGTTGAAATAGCGGACCTCCACCTCGTAGGCGCCCGCCTCGAGGTTGAACGTGGCGGTCGAGTGTCCGTATCCGCGCGAGCCGCGGCTTTCCCAGCCCCAGCTCCTGTCGAGGCGCGTGAGCTTCGCGCTGAACCCGTCGTCCGACCCGACGTCGAATGTCCAGTCGCCGCTTTCGGGAATCTGCACCGTGGCCGTCGCGACGCAGATGAAGTTGTTGCCCGAGACGCCGCCCGGGAAGGAGCCGTACAGGCTCTGGTCGAAACTGGCCGTCGTGTTCGGGCCGACGAACGCCAGCGTCGCGGTCGTGTTCGTGACGGGATAGCCGGCCACCCAGGTGGACGGATCGAGCAGGCAGGCGTCGACGACGTCCATGTTGCCGACGTCCTTGTTGATCTTGTAGCTCACGACTGTAAAGCCGCCGGCCGCCGCGCTCATGCCGACGGGACCGTCGACCGCCGTCCAGGCGCCGCTGCCGACCTTGTATTCCGCGGGCGACGTGGAGGAGACGAGCGTGCGCGAGAGGCGTCCGCGGCCGTAGGAGATGTCCTTCACGCCACCGGGAAGCTTGATCTGCTGGACGATGTTGTCGGCCGACGCATTGGCGGACGCGAGGAATACGGTGTGCTTGCCGGCGTCCGTCGAGATGTTCGCCTCGACGTGCGCCTCGTCCGCTGCCCAGTTCTTGCACAGCTTGTCGCCGTCGAACCAGACGATCTTGTAGCCCTTCGCCGGGACGACGCAAGAACCTTCGATCTGCTTCCACTTGTTCGGCGCCTTCGTCGGGTCGTTGCCCATGTACCAGCCGGAAAGGTCGATCGCCTCGTCGCCGGAGTTGTAGAGCTCCACCCAGTCGAGTCCCTCGAAGCCCGTCTTTGTGCGGAGCGTGACGCCGTTCTTCGCCATCACCTCGTTGATCGTGATCGTGGCGGCGACGTTGACGGGCGTTGGACGTCCGGTCATCGGCAGAGTCATGTCGTCGTTCACGACAAACGTCATCGACGCGACGTCGAGCGCCCATCCCGCCTCCGGCGCGAACGCCACGGTCACGACCGATCCCTGCTCCACGACGTATCGACCTTCCCCGTCCGGCTCCACCTCGACGCCCGCCACTTTCACGGACGTCACGGTGACATGCGCCAACTCGGGCAACGTGAGCGTTTTAAAGACCATCGGCACGTCCGTATCGGCCGTGGCAGAAAGCGACGCGACGTCGCCCACGCCGGTGTAGGCCACACGTCCCGCCATCTCGGACGTGTCGCGAATCTCCAGCCAGGTCTCGCTTCCGGCGGCCAACACCGCCCCGTCCACGCTGTACCGCGCGTACGAACGCCCCTGGTCTTTCTTGATGGAAATCACGAGTTCGACCTCTTCGTCGCATTTCGGCACCGCGCCGGTGAGCGCCACCCACACGTCGCCTTCGCCGGCGGGGTTCTTAACGACGCCGCAGTAGTTCGTGACATCGTGCTCGTCTATGAACACCGACACGCCGCAGCGGGCACCGTCTTCGATTTCCGGGAAATCGTCCGCTGCGGAGAACGTGACAACCGTCGAGAACGTCAGCTGGGCGGCATCCGGCGTCTTGTGCACGGCCGGATCGAAGGCGAGGGACGCTCCCGCCGTCTCGGTGTCAACCTTCAAGAGGCTGTTCACGAGCGTGGCGTTCGTGGTACCCATCCATGTGCCCTGGCCTTCGACGATCTTGTCCGACCCGTCAACGGGCCAGGAAGAGAGACCGGAGATGCCGGCATCAAACCATTCCCCCGCCCCTGCCGATGCGGCAAGGAAGAAAACGCCCGCAAGCACGTACGCGAGTTTCACCGTCGTGGTTTTCATTTTCATTTCCGTTCTCCTTTGGGGCCGTTTCACTTACCTTAACTTTCTTATAGCTTCTCTTATTTGCTTTCGCTTCTGGGAGTTTTGGAGTTGAGGAGTCTTGGAGAATCTTTATAACCTCCTCCGAATCTCCGAATCTCCTAATCTCCCAGTAGCGAAAGCAATCATCAAAGTTATCCTCATTTACATTCCTGCGCGAAGTGCGGGCGGCGAACTAATTATTCCTGCGGCTTGAGCGAGGCACGGACCGTCCGGAGGAAGTCCGGCTTGTTGCCGCACCTCAGCTCCGCCTCGAACTCGCCGCGGTCCCCGTCAACGACAATCGAAAGTTTGTTCCATCCCTGCTGGAGCGGCAGCTCGTTGTACTCGACCTCGCGGTTGGTGCGCTTGGTCTCCTTGATCTCCTTCTCGCCGACCTTGAGGGTCGATCCGCGCGCCTTCATCCAGAGCATGAGCTTCGGCATGTCGGGCTCGATGAGCAGGTCGTCGAGCGGACGATTGGAATAGACGTAGAATTCAAGCGTGTGCCGGCGCGGGGCGATGTTCTTGAGAACCTTACGCGTCACGGACGGGAACATGATCCGTCCGTCCCGAAGGAAGAACGCCTCCGCCGGATCGCTCACGACCGCGCGGCACGCCACCCCCGCGTTCGCGAGCATGCGCGCAAGCGACTTGTAGCCCTTCTCGGAGTTGGCGAAGTCCGTCAGCGTCTGCACGCGCACCGTCGCCGCGCCCACGCGACGCGACGCGATGACCGCACGCGGGGCCGTGCATTCGTTCTCGGTGCGAATGATTGCCGCCGTCTTCATTTCCTCGGCCCGCTTATTCCACTCGCGCCAATCGGCGCGGCAGGCCTCGACCTCCACCTCCGCCGAGCGGATCCACTCGCCGCCCAGCGAGAACTTCGCCGCGTCGCCGCGCTGGAGCTCGCAGAAGTAGAAGTCGCTGTTGAAGAGGCCCCTCACGAGCGGACGGTCCAGCGGAATGAACGTGGAGCGCACAAGGTTCGCGATCTCGAGTCCCTCGCCAACGATCGGCGCGACAGACGCCGCGCTCGCGGGCGTCACGCCCCACACCCATGCGTCAGCGCCCTTTTCGACGAGCCGCGCGACCTCCGCCGCCACTTCCTGCTTCAACGGCTTCGCCGCATCGACGAACACGAGCGCCTTCGCCGGATCCGTCACCTTCTCGGCGAAGACGACGCCCTGCGCGTCGAGGACGCCCTTCAGCGCTCCCTCGCCGACGCAGACGACCTCGGCGTAGGTGCGTGCGGGACGCGGCGCCTCCACGGCGCCCTTCTCGGGCCGCACGGACCACTTGCTCCACGCAGGACCTTCCGGCGCGTTCGCGGCGCGAATCGCGTCGTACATCGGCCACGGGTCCCAGATCGGCAGCGCGGGGTCGTATCCGGGATTGAACGTGGAGGAGTACGGTCCCAACCGCTCCGGTTGCACGCCGGGGATTCCCTCGACGTACTCGCCGAAGAAAATGCCGTCCTCGAGCGTCGGCGCCGTTGTGAGGTCGCGCTTTCCGAACGGTAGCGGCTTCAGCGCGTACCACGCGATGTTGAACACGCTGCAGTACGACGCCCCGTTTGCACGCTGCGCGCAGATGATGTCGTAGCATTCCTTTGCAAGGCCCTCCATGCGTCCAAGGGCGGACGCGTAACTGCGTTCCGACCCCGCGCGCTCCGCTACCTGCTGCGGCGTGCCGTAGTACGCCATGCTGGACTCGCCGACGCCCCACGGCTTGCCAATGTTAGACCAGGCCTTGTATGAATGTACCAGATCGCCGTAGTGTCCCATCGTGACCGGTAGAAGTCCCTTGCCGTCCTCCTCGCCGTCAGAGGAAATCCACGGGCGCGTCGGGTCGAGCCGGCGGCAGACGTCGCGCCAGTCCGCCCATGCCTTCTCCTGGCGCGGCATGAGGTCCGGACGGTTGAAGACGTGCAGGATCACGGGCTTGTTCTCGTTCGAGATGGACCATCCGAACACGCACGCGTGGTTGCGGTCGCGCTTGACGAAGCGCTCGAGGTGCGTGATGGAGTTCGTCCAGAACGCATCGCAGTCGAACTTTGGCCCACCGTCCGACGCCCAGTTGGCAGTCTCGTCGAGGAGGCAGATGCCCATCTCGTCCGCCACGTCATGGTAGAAGCTCGGATAGACCTGCGCGTGCAGCCGCACCGCGTTTCCGTTCGCCTCCTTGATCGCCTTGAACCATGCCCACGCGTAGCGGCGCGTCATCTGCGGGATGCCCATGAAGTGCCACGAGTCGCTGCGGAACTGGATGGGCTTTCCGTTGAGCAGGTATTTGCCGCCGTCGATCGTCCACTCGCGCCAGCCGAAGCGCTCCGCCTTGCGGTCGATGAAGCGTCCGTTCTCCGTAAGAGAGACGACGAGCGAATTGAGGTTCGGCGTCTCGGGCGTCCATTCGCGAAGCGTCCCCTTGACAACAGGAACGGACACCGTCATGGTCTTCGACGACCGGGCGGGCACGTCGACGCGTCCAAACAACTTGCCGAGCCGTGATGCCCCCTGCTCCCAGCAGGGAACGGGCGCTGAAAGGACGTCCGTTCCGGCGCGGTTGATCCAGTCGCTCACGGTCGCGCCGAGTTCCGCCCCGACCGGCGCGTCGCCAGCGTTCTCCACGGTCACGTCCAGCTCAAGCGTCTCCTTTGAGACGAGCGGCTTGATGAAGACGTCCGTTACGCGCAGCTTCGGACGCGCCACGAGCGTCACGTCCTGCCAGATGCCGATGATCTCGCCGCCCCACATCGAGCCGGCGGGAATCACACGGCGACCAACGCCCGAACGGTCCTCGAAGAGCTTCTGCCCGCGCACCCCAACCAGAAGCTCAAAAGTCTCACCTGGCTTCGCGATGTCTGTGACGTCGGCCTCGAACGGCAGGAAGAGGTCGAAGTTCTCGGCGACCTTCTTCCCGTTTGCAAACACAACGCATTCGCCCGCCACCGCCTCGAAGCGGATGGACACGGTACGTTCCACCTTGTTCGCCCACCACGCCGGCACAGTCACGGAACGTCTGAGCCAGCCCATCTTGTAGTCGCGCCACGCATCGGGATAGGATGGGAAGTCGCGATGGTCGGGCCCCTCCTGCCGCCTAAGGCAGAAGTTGTTGACGTTCCAGGGGGACGGGATTCGAATCTTCACCTTGTCCCATCCATCCGCCGCCGGCACGGGAAGTTCCGGCGGCTGTCCCTTGCCCTCCTTCCACCCGGCGGGCGGCTTGAAGCCCTGGAAATCCCACAGGCCGTTCAGGCACACGTCCGCGCGCAGCGGCTTCTCAAGTCGGTTGACGAACCCCTCGGACGGCGCGAAGCGTCCGTTGAACCGCACGCCTTCCGCCCCCGCGGCGAAGGCAAGGCACAGTGCGGCCATGGTTGAAAAGAACGGTTTTGTCACTCGCTGTTTCATGTCGACAGTTTTCCTTTGGTTGTATTCTAGCACTTAACCCCTTGCCCCTGCGTGAGAATCGCGTTATTTTTTGCGTGAAAAATGCGCAAGTCGTGCTTGCGTCCGCCACGGTTTTCTGATATGATAACGGCGTCATGGAAACAGTCGTCTTCTTCGCTTCCGCCACACGGCACTCCTGCCGCAAGCGCGTCGCCGGCGTGCAGCGGTACTTTGCCAGCTCCGACATCCAGGTCGTGGTGGTGGAAAGCAACTACAGCCACATCAACGTCAAGAAGGTCCTCGACTTCTGGCACCCCGTGGGCTGCATCGCCGAATGCGGCAGCGACATGGACGAATACCGTCCGGACATCTTTGGCAACATCCCCACCGTCTATCTCGACCGAGACCCCGCGCTCAGGCAGAAGATCAAGTTCTCCGTGAACGCGGACCTTGCCGCCTCCGCCGAGATCGCCGCGAAGGAGCTGCTGGCCCTCGACTTCAGGGACTACGCGTTCGTCGGCTTCCCGCTGCCGCTGTTCTGGTCGAAGACCCGTGAAAAGACGTTCTGCGACGCGATCCTCCTCAACGGGCGGCGCTGCCACGTGTTCGACGGCAAGGGGAAGACCGGCACGCGTCGCCTCTCCGCCCTTCGCGCGTGGATCAAGACGCTTCCGAAGCCATGCGGGATCCTCGCCGCGTTCGACGGAACCGCGGAAGAACTGCTCAACGCCTGTACGTTGGAGGGCATCCGGGTTCCGGAGGACTTCGCCGTACTCGGAATCGACAACAACGACGAGATCTGCGAGCACACGAAGCCGACGCTCTCCAGCGTGTATCCCGACTTCGAGCATGCGGGGTTCATGTGCGGGGAACTCCTCGACCTGCAGCTGCGCAACCCGAACGCGAAAGGCGAGACGCGGACGTTCGGCATCATCGGCGTCGTCAAGCGCAAGTCCACCACCGTGGTGAAGCAGAACGACACGAAGGTGACGGCGGCCATCGAGTACATCCGCCTGCACGCGGCCGATGGAATCGGCGTGGGCGACGTGGCCGCGCAGATGTCCTGCTCGCGTCGGACCGCCGAGACGCGCTTCTCGCGTCTGGTCGGACACACGATCCAGGACGAAATCCGCAACGTGCGGATGGCCAAGGCGTTCGCGCTCCTCCGGAATCCCCTGCAGGCGATCGAAGGCATCGCCCACCTCTGCGGATACGACTCCGACTCCACCCTGCGCTACGCCTTCAAGGCAAAGACGGGGCTCTCCATGCGCGCGTGGCGCACCCAGAACGGGATCAAGATCCGCTAGTCAAATGGCCTTACAGCCTCGCCTCGCAAGCGCGTCAAGCAACGGGGCAATGAAATCCCGCTCGTTCTCAACGTCCATGCCGAGCGTGATTGCGCTCTTGTTCGCGCCGTGGAAGTCGCTCCCAGCCGTGACGGCAAGTCCCAACGAGCGCGCCACGCGCAGGTGCATCGGCGTTTCAAGCGGGAGATTCGCCTGGTAGACGGCCTCCACGCCGTCGAGGCCAATGTCCTTCAGCCGGGCGAGGCCATCGGCAAGAAGCCCCGCGTCTGATGTCCAGAACCTCGGATGCGCCATCACGGCTGCGCCGTGGGCAGCGTGTATCACGTCAATCGCCTCCGCCTGAGTCGGACGATAACGCGAGACATAAGCCACCGCCTTCGGTCCAATAAAGCGGTCGAACGCGTCCTTTACGCTTTTCGCGAAGCCCTTCTCGATGAGGACGCGCGCGATGTGCGGACGCGCCACGATCTCGCTTCCGGCATAGCGGCGCACTTCGTCCATCGTAACTGGCATGCCCAACGACGTTAGGCGTTCCACCATCTGGACATTGCGCTCCTCCCGTCCCGTGCGGATGCGTTTGAGGAATTCGGTGAGCGACGGCGCGTCAGGATCGATGCCGAGCCCCAGCATGTGGAACTGCCCGTACCCCTCGCCGGGATTGACCGACAGCTCGATGCCCGGAAGTCGCAGGCCTTCTACTTTCAATCGTCGGCAGGCGTCAATGAAACGCGCGCAGCCATCCGTGCTGTCGTGGTCGGTGAGCGCCATCACCGTAAAGGAACGGCCCAGCTCGGCCAGTTCCTCCGGCGAACATGTGCCGTCCGAAGCCGTACTGTGTACATGAAGGTCGATCATTTCTTCACCATCTCGGTGATAGCCTGGAGGAACTCCTTGACGTCCGCGAAGCGGCGGTAGACGGACGCGAAACGGATGTACGCCACCTCGTCGAGCTTGTGGAGACGTTCCATCACGAGTTCGCCGATGCGCGCCGCAGGCACCTCCTCGCCGTCTAGCGCCATGACAACCTCGTCCAGCAGGTTCTGCACCTGGTCTTCCGAGACGGGACGCTTCTGACAGGCCACGCGCACGCCCTTTTCAACCTTCGCGCGCGAGAACGGCTCGCGCGTGCCATCACGCTTGACCACTGTCACTTCGTCGCGATCGATCTCCTCGTGCGTCGTGAAGCGGTAGCCACAGCCGGAACACTCGCGCCGCCGACGTATGGCTGCGCCCTCCCGCACAGCGCGGGAATCGAGGACCTTGTCGTTGTCAGTGCCGCATTTGGGACATTTCATCTCATGCCTTCTTCTGCCTTGTACGCGGCCCATTACCGGAGCCACATGAATTTTCTGGAATTTTCGGGTTGAGTTGGCCGCAGGAATTCGGTATACTATACGCACTTTTTCTGCTTGGAAGGGTGTCCGAGTGGTCGATGGTGCAACCTTGGAAAGGTTGTGTGGGCGCAAGTCCACCGGGGGTTCGAATCCCCCCCCTTCCGCCATGCAGAAAAGGCCTTTTTATTTGCGGTAGGTCACGTTTCCTCCGCACACGGAGCCGGCGAAGGCCGCACAGGGCGCGAATGTCACCGTGGCACCGTCAAGTTCAATCAATCCGTTCCCGTCCACGTACTCCAGCATTTCGTTCACGTTAGACAGCACTAGACGCCCCTTGCCGCACACCGTCACTGGATAGTCGGCGGGCACGATGTCGCACAGCGACAGGGGGAAAAGACGCCCCGCCTCGGCAAAACGCGCCTTTGGCGCCGTGAAGTCCGCGACGGTCCCGACCGTCCGCCATTTTACGCGGCTGCCGTCCGCCGTGCCGACGGACACCGACCACCCGGCGGGATCGCGCGCGATCGCGTCGTTTGCCGTGACAAAGGAATAGGCGTCGAACGTCACCTCGCGGCCAATGTCGACGACGAGGGGCCCACCGTTGTAGCTCTTCGTCTTCACGTCGCCGTCAATGCCCTTGTCCGGCCCCTCCGCGCCGCCGACCGCACCCTCGATCGCCTTCGCCTCCTTGGGAAACGGCACGAGCTTGCCGCCGTTGTAGAGACGGAACTCGCTGAATTGCGCACCAGAATCCGCGAACTCGGGCGGTCCCTTCTTTCCGGGACGCGTCCTGTGTACGTCGAACCGCACAAAGCGCGTTGTCACCGAGAAGGCACCGCCACCACGCAGGCGTACGGATCCTTCGCGTATCTCAAGCCCCGCGTTTGCAAGCTCCGCGCCCGTCAGGTCGAGCTCACCCGCGCCAGTCTTCACGAGTACGCCGCCCGTGAAACGACGCCCAGGATCGACCGTCCGCGTCTGCCCCGTAGGCACGTCAATCGTCTCCGCGTGCGCGAGACACGCCGCCGCCACCAAAACAGTTGTCAGTATTTTCATTATTTTTCCTTTCATTTTCCAAACCGAAGAATCCACTCGTCCACGCTGCCGAACATCGGATGGCAGTTGGAGTAGATGTTGTCGCTCTCCTTCCACGTCTCCCACAACGTAGTCGCGCCGCGGTCGAGCATGTACAGCCAGCCGGGGAATCCCTTGTGGAGGACGATCTTCTCCGCTATGTCCTGTTTCCCGTGCTCCGACAGGTACATGAGCATATAGCGCGTGGAGAATATTCCCGTCGTGGGGCCATACCCCTTTTCACGGATGGCCGCAATGAGGCGTCGCTCCGCCGCCGAGACCTGCGCGGGCGGCACGAGTCCGAGGTAGAGGCCGATCGCCTGCGCGGACTGCGTACCGTTCGCCACGATGCCGTCCTTCACATACTTCGCGACGAACGCCGCCTTGATCTTCGCAGCGAGCATGGCGAACTCGGTCGCGTCGTCCAGACGCCCCATCCGCTTCGCGAAACCAGCAGTCAGCATGACGAACCGGTACCAATGCGCCGTAGCCGTCATGGCGTTGGGCGCACGTTGCAACGCCTCATGGTCGCCGATGCACTTGGGGATGAGGCCGTCGGGGAATTTCGCCGCCACCTGTCGGACGTAGCGCGTGCATACGGGATAGTAGTCCAGCGCCTTCGTCTCGTTGTAGTGGCGCAGGAGTCCGTCGATCAGCTCCGGCACGGCAAGAGCCCACGATATAGGACCCGCCCGTTTGCCAAAACCCTTATCACCGATGCCCACGTAGGGCGCGGTCTCGGTGATCCAGCCGTCGTCCGCCGCCTCGTCCGCGAAGTCCTGCAGGACCTTGAGGTAGATGGCGCGCATGTCCCAGTTGAGCATATACGCCTCGTAAGTAGACACGATGTCGCCGCCGTAGCCGAGGCGTTCGCGTCCGGGGCAGTCGCTCTGCACACCGCCGATCATGTTCGCCTGGAACGTGCGCCGGCACATTTCATGGATTGCCGCGAGTTCGGCGTTTTCCGTCTTGAACGCCTTCGCCGCCGGTGCCTTCTCCTTCAGCGACAGCATCGAGCGCACGGTGCGCGAGGCGTCGCCCGTACCCAGCAGGCACTTCGCCCCGCGAATCTCCGCGTAGCGGAAGATGTGCCAGGTGAACGGCGGCTTGAAGCGTTCGCTCGTTGCTCCGCCGCAGATATACACATCGCGCTGGCTTGCGACATGCGGCGCACCAGGTCCGCCGTTACCGCGCTTGACCTGGCCGGCGGTCTGCGTGAGCACGTTCACAGAGCCGTCCGCATTGAGGCGTTCCCCGTACACGATCTCAATGCGCGTCCCGCGCGCCGCTCCGCGAAAGATGAAATCCGGCACGCCAGAGGCGTTTACGCCAAAGTCGACGACCTGCACCTCCCCTTCCTTCAGCCAGCTTGCCGTGCCCGCATGGACACCATCAGCGCGCATGTGCGCATCAGGCCATGTACGAATCGTTCCCTTAGGACCCGTCACCACCGCAGCCGGCTTCCACTCCACATCCTCCGGACGCGTCGCGTCTATCTCCGCACCGAGGTAGACCGAGTTGCGCACCACGTTCGTCTTGCGCCACTTCCATTCGAGAGGCTTGGCCACTCCGTCAATCGCCAACTTGAAGCAGGGGCGTCCATGCGCGAGCACATTGCGGAAACACTTACTGCCCCAGAAACGGAGCGGCAGCAGGTTGTAGAAGCCGTTGCCGAGACGCACCACGACCTCGGTGGTCGGAGACGTCACCTTCACGGTGAATGTTTTCGCGTAGATGGTCTTGTCGTATGGCGTCCAGAGAGTGTCCAGTCCGTCCGCGCTCATCAGCATCTCGTTCCCAACGCGGAGCGAAGCGAATCCGGCGCACGCGAACTGCACTTTGGCCTCACGCACGCTTTCCGGAAGCGTGAACACAGCGCGGAACTCCGGCGCGGGGTCCTCGTCGTACCAGTCCGCACCATTTCGATCTGGCTGACCATCGCCAATCCACGGCAACGACGCAAGCGTGCTGTCCGCCGCGGAAAGCGCAGATGCTGCAAGCGCCATCGCCGCAGCAGCGAATAGGGGGCATTTCTTCATGCGCGCAAGTTTACCAAATCCGCCCTTGCGCGTAAACCGAAAAGAGTGCCACAGCAAATGTTGAACATATCCGCAAATCGTATAATGCCGGAATTGGTAGGGCGCGATCACCGAGCGCGCCGTCTTACTTTACGTTGACGAGCTTCGTCTGTACCTTGCCGTCCGCGCCCTTCCACGTAAGACGGTAACTGCCACGGAACCCGCGGAACGACACCTTGCCGCCCTGCGCCTTCACCGTGGTCTTCGTCTTCCACTCGCGGTTGACGAGGTCGTCCATCGCGAAGTACGCCGTCTTCGGCTGCATGTCGCGCGTGAAGAGTCCGCTGATGGAGGGCTCGCCCGGCGCGCCGCAGTCGTCCACCACGTTCCACCACGTGATGCCGGTCATCTTCTCGACGGAGAACCACGCGCGGTAGCAGTTGCGCATGATGATCGCCTGGATCATCTGCCCCTTCGGCGAGTTGTCGGGCGCGGTGATGGTGATCTCGGAAAGGTGGATCGGACGGTTCGCCTTGGAGACGCGGACGAACCGCTCGGCGATTTTCTCCGGACGGAGGTGCTCCGGTCCCTTGCCGATGGCGATGTTGGCGCTCTCCTTCGGATTGAAGAGATGCATCTGCGAGCCAACGATGTCAATGCGCGCGCCATGTGCGGTCAGGTCCTTCGCCTGCAGGAAGAACCCGTCGCCCATGTTGTAGTCGTTGAGGTTGAACCAAGCGGTCTGGGGAAGATACTTCCCCGCCCACAGAAACGCCTTGTAGGCATAGTCCGCCGGCATCAGGCCGTAGTGCGACGCATCGAACGGACGGTTCCGCACGGCCTTGCGCTTGAAGAGGTCGAAGTCCGTGGCGCTCTCGTTGACGACGTCCCACGAATGGATCTTCGCGCCGTAGCGTTCGCCAATCTGACGGATGCGCCGCTCGTAACACTCGTTTTGCGCCTTGATGAATGTGGGCACAAGCGCGGCGATCTGTTCCTCGGAAAGCTTCGCGTAGATTTTTTTCCAGGCTTCCTGCCATTTCTTGCTGATCTTGCGGCTGGGCGCGCCGGCGGGGATCGAGGCGTTCCAACGCGGCACCTTCACCCCCGACGCCTTCTCGAGGGCGGCCTTTTCCGCCTCCGGACACAGCTCGTCCCAGAGCCAGTTCGGCGTCATCCACGTGTTGTTGCCCCACACGAGCGGATGGCCGTGGATGCGGCAGCCGCGCGAGACAAGGTAGTCGACAACGGGGTCTGACGGTGGACGCCGCCAGTGCGGCTGCTCCTTCGGGTTCGGGCAGGTATTCCAGAACTCCTCGCTGTCCTCCGCACCCGCCTCGAAACGCGGCTTGCCGGGAAAGCGCTCGAACGTGCGCCAGTAGAACGCGACCGTGGCGGAGTTGAAGAGCGCGCCCTCCTTTCCGTACAGCGCCTTGTAGCGGGCGTTGCGTTCCTTCGTGCCGAGCTGGTCGAAGTTGAAGATGTGCGCGCCGAAGAAGAAGGCGTGCGTCAACTGCTCCGCCTTCACCTCCGTGCCGTCCGGCGCGTCGACCTCGAATGCGCCGTCCACCTTGCGGTACTTCTCGATGTCCGCGTCAATCTTCGCCTGGGCGTCGTCGTTCCAGATTTTCCAATACGCCTCGGACATCACCGAGCTGTCGATTTTGAATGCAGCCTGCGCGGCCGTCGCCGCCAACGCGGCCACAACGACGAGTTTAGTTTTCATTTCACTTTTCCTTTCTTTCACCTTGCCTACTGTTTCCTTGTGAGTTCGCTATTTGCTTTCGCTATTGGGAGTTTCGGAGTTTTGGAGTATTAGAGACTTTGGAAAATATTCTCCTTAGCTCCGAGACTCCTAATCTCCCAATAGCGAAAGCAATCATCAACGTTATCCTCATTAGCATTCCCGCTGTAGACTAATCTCCCAGTAGCGAAAGCAAGAGGAGTAATTCGGAGCGTCCACGAGACGGGCTTCGAGGGATCGAAACGGTACTTCTCCATCGTCGCCGGGCCGACGCTCGCGCCGCCCAGACCCGTCTGGCGCACGTCAAGGTTGAGAATGACGTCGCGCTGCGCGACAGGCGGCGCGTAGCGGCGAATCTGCAAGGTGTGCTTCTGCCATCCGTCGTGACGCGCGAGGAAGATGTCCTCCCATCCAAAGTGCAGCGCCTGCATGAACAACGGCTCGGACGCCTCGAAGCGCACGCCCTTCCCCGCGCCGTCGGTGAACTCCGCCCACCGCACGCCGCTCTTGTAGCCGTTGTCCTGCGGCCGTACGTAATCGACGTACTGCTCCGTCACGGTCGATTCGTAGAGCCCCACGAAACTTCCCGTGCAGCGGTCGATGTAGTTCTCCCACGGTCCGCGTCCGTAGTATTTGATGTGCTCAAGCGCGGGATCAAGCCGCATCGTGAGACCGAGCCGCGGCAACGCCTTGGGCATCACGCCGTAGGGCGTCACCGTGTTCTCCAGCGTGAGGGAGCCATCGGGACTGAAGCGGTACGTGCATTCGTGTTTGAAGCCGCAGCCCTTCGTGCCCGTCACGTTGATGACGGCCTTCACGCAGTTGCCCGTCACGACAAGCGGCTCGGGATGGTAGCCGAGCCGGACAAGCCCGGAGGCGAGGAAACTTTCCTTCAACCACTTGTCGTTATCGACGAACGCGCGCACGCACGTGAGGTGAGGACCCGCCGGAACACCCGGCGAAACCTCCTTTAAAATAGTCACGCCCTTCATGGTAAGCTTCGTAAGCAACCCGCTCTTGCGACTGAATACGGCCACGGTGTTACCGACCTGCACTTTGATTTCTGCGCCGTCTTGAAGCGGCGAGAGCGCCGCTTCTCCGAGGTGAGCCTTTTCGGGGAAGCGGCACTCTTGCCGCTTCGAATCGGGAAGCAACCGCACCTCGGGGAAGCGGCACTCTTGCCGCTTCGAATCGGGAAGCAACCGCACCTCGGGGAAGCGGCACTCTTGCCGCTTCGCCTCCCCCACCTCTATCTGCTCCCGCGCGACCACCCAGCCAACCTTCGCCCACGGCATGTCGCGCTTCGTCGCAAACGACACGTTAACGAACCACTCCTTCCCCTCTTGCTTTCCTTCCTTCACATCCTTTTTCCCATCGCCCCTCGCCAGCGCCGCGTCAAATCCCTCCAACGTCACGTCGCCGCGCGACAGCGGCGCGATATGCGCAGGCACAACGTGTCCCGACGCAACCTCAACGCCATCCTCCACAAGCTGCCAGCGCCCTTCGAACTCGTCCGCCCACGTAAATAGAAACCTGTTCCACAGCGAGAACTCTCCAGTGGCCTTTCGCGTCACCACAAGATTGCGGTGGACGTGTCCGACCTCGATCAATTTCGGCGTGACCTCGGCGAGCGGCCCCACGACGCCGTTCTGGCAGATTGGGCCGTTGTGCGGGTTGTCGTAGAAGTCGCCGCCGTACGCGAGGTAGCGTTCCTCGCGCCCCGTCTTCGGGTCGATGCGTCCCGTGCCCGCCCAGATCGCCTGGTCCTTCCAGTCCCAGATGCACCCGCCGATGAGCGACGGATGCGCGTAGGTGACGTCCCAGTACTCATGGAAGTTGCCGATCGCGTTACCCATCGCGTGGGCGTATTCCGTGTGGAAGAACGGCCTGTCGTGCGCGGCGTCGCGAGCCGCGCCGATCTTCTCGACCTGCTCCACGCTCCAGTACATGTCCGCGGCCATGTCGGCATCCTTTGCGCCGACCTCCCAGTGGACCGGACGCGACGGATCGATCTTCCGGACCGCCGCGATCGCGGCGCGGAAATTGTCGCCGTGCTTCGTCTCGTTGCCCATCGACCAGATCGTGACGGACGGATTGTTGCGGTAGAAGCGCACCTGACGCTCGTTGCGCTCGACGATCGTCTGTTTCCACGCCTGGATGGGGCCGAAGCCGCCCTTGCCAAAACCCGCGCCGTGTGCCTCCACGTTCGCCTCGGCGACGAGGTAGATGCCGTACCTGTCGCAAATGTCGTACCAGAGGCGGTGGTTCGGATAGTGGCTCGTGCGCACCGTGTCGATGTTGTAGCGCTTCATCAGCTCCGCGTCGCGCAGCATCTCGGCGCACGACACGGTGCGCCCGTTCTCGGGACTCGTCTCGTGCCGGTTCACGCCCTTGAACTTGATCGGCTTGCCGTTCACGTAGAACACCTCGCCGACGATCTTCTGCTCCTTGAGGCCGATGCGCTTCGCGCGGATATCGTCGCCGCACTTCAGCACAAGCGTATAGAGATACGGCTTCTCAGCGCTCCAAAGATTGGGATTCTCTACCTTGAAATCCAATCTTGTTGTTGTACGCTTGTTGTCTCCCACGCCATCACCTCTACCCACCTCCTTGAACTCTGCGCCGTAGAGCGTCGCGGACACATCCTTCGCGTCGCCGTAGGTTTCCACCGCCACGTCCACGGTTGCGCTCTTGTACCCCTCGCCGAACTTTTGCGTGACCACAAAATCCGCGATGCCGGCCTTCGGACGCGACCAGAGCGACACGTCGCGGAAGAGTCCGGAGAAGCGCAGCATGTCCTGGTCCTCGACGTAGCTGCCGTCGCACCAGCGGAACACCTGCACGGAGATTTCGTTCTCGCCGTCCTTCAGGAACGGCGTGATGTTGAACTCGCTTGGCAGCTTGGAGTCCTCGGCGTATCCGGCCTTGTGTCCGTTGATCCACGCATAGAGCGCGGACCCCGCGCCCTCGAAGCGGAGGATCGTCTCACGCCCCTTCCAGCTATCAGGCAGGCGGAACTTGCGCTTGTAGGACATGACGGGATTGTAGTCGGGACGCCCCGTCTCCTTGTCGAGGATCTTCGGCCACGCGAACTTGTGCGGATAGCCATGGGCGAGGTAGTGCGGCATCCCGTAGCCGCGCATTTCCACGCAGCAGGGAACATCGATCGTCTCCCACTTCGACACGTCGAACGACGGCTTCTCAAACGCCAGCGGGCGGCGCAGCGGATCGCCGCTCCAGTGAAACTTCCACGTGCCGTTCAGCGACATCTTCCAGGGCGTCTCGAACTCCAGCGCATCCGTGAGCGCGGCCTTCGCGTCCGCCAGCGGCATCGCATACGTTGCCGCCGGCATCCTGTTGAACGAGTTGACGTCAATGTTCTCCCAGTCGCGCACGATGGGTGCACGACCGCCAGTTTGCTTCGGAGCGGCCGAAAGCCCGAGGGTTATGGCGATGGAAACGGCAAAAAGGACAAGAGTTCTCATGCCGATAGTATATCATATTGCAGACGGGTCCGACATCGCATTTTCACGGAGAGTGATAACCGGTCACTCAACTGCATCCGTACCAAAATGGCACTAGAAGATTCACCGTCGGGGAAGCGGCGCTCTCGCCGCTTCAAATCAGGAAGCGACATGAGTGTCG
>CAMKJU010000051.1 GCA_946413265.1 uncultured Lentisphaerota bacterium | reverse complement strand
GAAGTGCAGCGCTGGAATCGGATAGAAGCAGACGGTCAAATGAAAACTCCGTGAACCTGCGCGAAAAGAAGAAGTAACCGCGTTGACTCCATCACAGGCAATGTGATAAAATAGCCATCACTTCCTAAATCAAGTCATGAAGGGATTACAATGAAGGCAACGAACATGACTGCGCGTTTCGGCGCGGCAGCATTCGGGAAGGTCGCGCTTGTCGCGGCCGCTATCTGCATGGCGGCGACGTCCGCGTTGGCGGATGTCGCCAATCTGGAAAACTACCGTTTCCGCTACGACTTCTCGAAGGGGAAGAACAACTTCATAAATTCTGCCACGCAGAGTGTGGTCGGCAATTTCGTGGGGACCAGCATCGTTGCCGTAGAGGGGCCAAACGGCGCCAACGACGCCGTCCATGTTTCGGGTACGCCATGGTCGGCATTCAATAACCAATCTGTGCTCAATTCGGACTGGACGTTTGCCATGTCGGTCAAGTTCGGCAATACGGAAGGCGGCATATTGATGGGTATCGGACGTCTGCCACAAAACGGTAGCAAGCAGATAGCCATCTGTTCGTCGTCCGACAAGAGCAAGCTCTATTTGCGCGAGCTGTCGCGTCCAAGCAGTACCCACACGACGGCGGGATCGTACACGCTGACGGAATTGGGCGATGTCACGCAGGGCTACCATACGCTTGTGATTGTTCACAAGCATTCATCGGACTACAAGGGAACGCTGTACTTCTACTGGGACGGAGTGTCGAAGGGGAGCTACACGATGAAGACGGGGAAGCCGTTTGGCTCTTCAAGCAGCATCAGCGGAATGCAGTTCGGATGTCTCATGACGGCTGGTTCCGGGACGTTCAGCAATGTGGTTTATGTCAATACAGGTAGCGACACCAAGTACTCCTTCTACGATCTCCGTCTCTATGCCGGACAGTTCTCCGCAGCAGACGTGGCGGCATACGCGGCGCTCTACCCCTGCACTTACCCGTTCCGCCCGAATGCGTACGTGGAGGCGAATGGATGTAACGCCATAGACACGGGCGTCAAGCCGTCCGCGGCGGTTCGGTATCTGGCCGACTTCCAGTATCTCGACACGCTCGGCGGCAGGCGCATCTTCGGCACCGGCTCCACCGGGACGGACGGCGAGGACGCGAGCGGACAGGGCGTGTTCGCCGACCTCTACATCGACGGCAGCGCGGCTTCGGGCGGCAGCTTCGCCCGCGCTCTCCACGGACCCTACGTGGCGGATTCCACATGGATCGGCCTGAACGTCACGGCGGACCGCTTCCGCCGCTGGTTTGACCTCGACGGCAACAACGCGACATCGAAGCTGTACGACCACAACTGGACGCAGTCCAATACGGACAACGTGACCATTCAAAATCTGCCAGCCGCGTCCGACGCCGAGAACGCCCTCAGCACGCGGCTCTTCGCGACGCAGTACGCGGAAAACGCCCCGACCGACAACTCCACCGCCCGCATCTACACGTTCGAGGTGTATAGGTCGGGCACGCTCGAGGCGTTCTTCGCGCCGACGGTCGATGAAAACGGCAATGCCGGCTTCACGAACATCGTCGCGGGTACGTTCCACGGCGAGGAGATGGAAAGCCCCGCGCGGCCGCTTCGCTTCTACAACGGCCTCGGCTGCGCTTCCGACTACAAGTACGAGAACGGAACGTTGTTCGCGAAGGTGTATGCCACTGCTGTGGACGCACTTGGAACCATGCGCGTCGCGGACGGCGAGGCGGCCGTATCCGCCAACGGGTGGATGCCGCGCGGCGGCAACATCACCATTTCCGCGACCCCCATCGCGGGCTACAAGTTCACGGAATGGAGCGGGGACACAGGTGCGATCGTGTCCGGCTACAACGTGACGGACGCAACCATCGAGGTTTCGGGGTCGTACCCCTTGCAGCTGCGTGCGACATTCGAACGTGGTGCCGGCTACGGCTGGACGGGTGCCGCCGGCGACGGCAAGTTCTCCACGCCCGCCAACTGGGAGAACTTAGCCACTGGCGAGGCGGCGACGGAACCTCCGGCACCCGGCACCCTGCTTTCGTTCTCGGCTGCGGCGGGCGGCACGATTACTAACGACCTCGAAAATCTTGGCGGGGCGGATATCGTCTTCCCCGAAGGGGCTGGGGCGTACACCATCACGGGCAACTGTTTCACGAACGTCGCGAACGTGATCAACGAATCCGCGTCCGTGCAGACGCTCTCCAACGAGGTTTTCTTCGCCACGACCTACAACGTGGCTCTGGAGCAGGCCGTCAACTTCGCGGGCGGCGCGATCGCGACCACGGCCGGCACGACGACGGGGGCGGCAGGCGGAACGCTCACGGGCGAAATCACCTTCACCGGCAACTGGGCCATGAACGCATCCTACACGGTGCCTTCGGGCTCCAGGCTTGCCGCTCAGAAGGTGACCGGAAGCGGCGCGGCGCTCACCATCAATCAAGGCGGCTACGCCCACTTCGCCAGCATCCAGCCGGGCAAGAACAACACGGTCTGGCGCATCAACCTGAACGTCAACGGCGTCCTTGAAGTCGATGGGAACGTGGACTATTGGAACAGCGGCAGCGGAGGGAGCGTCCAGGCCGTCTCGAGCAGCGGCGGTACCGGCGTGATCATTGCGAAGGGTTTCTACAAGTCCGGTGGCAAGCAACATCTATGCACGATAAAAAACATCAAGATCGGCGCGGGAAGCGCAACTTCCGCTCCCATTTTCGGCGCGACGTATGGAAGCAACATGCTGCACTTCTTCCAGGACATAACAATTCAGGCCATGGCCGACATCGAGTTCCAAAGCGTGTACAATTCTTCGATGCCCAAGGAAAACGGCGGCATCTCCCTGCACGCAGGCAAGACGATGACCATCAAAACGGAAGACGACGACGGGAACCCCCATACCGTCATCTGGGGTTGTTCGTTCTGCGTCAAGGCCAATTCGGGCAACAGTTGGGGATATTCCACCAGCAACGTTCGTCTCAGCAAGCAGGGCAAGGGAACTCTGATCATGCGCAACAGGTGTAGCATCACCGGAAGCACTGGCTATCAGAAGGGCTATAACGGTTTCACCGACGTAAGGGGCGGAACGCTGCGCGTGGAGGAGAAGGGACAGCTCGGCGGCAGCGCGTTGACGGTTTACGGCGGCGCCCGGTTTGAACTTGCGAACAGCGTCGCGCTTCCGAACAACACGACACTGTCCGGCGGCGGTAACAGCATCGACATCGGCAACAGCGCCTCGCTCAAGCTTACGTCGTCGTCCGGCGACAACGCGACCATTACGATGGGGACTGGTTCCACGCTCACCGGCAACGTCTCGCTCGGAACAAACACCACGGTGACGGCTGGCGCGAATGCGAAGATCACCGGCAACGTCACGCTCGGGACGAACAGCACGTTGACGGCCGGCCTGGGTGCGACGATTGGCGGCGGCCTCACGATAAGTGCCGGAACGGTCTGGAACTTAAACATCGATCCTGAATCGGCAACCCCGGTTGGCGGCGCCATCAAGCTGACTTCCGGCAA
Organism: uncultured Lentisphaerota bacterium; assembly: GCA_946413265.1. GTDB lineage: Bacteria > Verrucomicrobiota > Kiritimatiellia > RFP12 > UBA1067 > RUG572. The sequence continues at coordinate 20,245 of CAMKJU010000051.1, read as the reverse complement.
CGCCACGATCAAGGTTTCCGGCGACTACTCCAGCCTTGACAGCCCCGTGCTTGCGAAGGTGCTGGGCAGGCTTGACTCCGAAACGGACGTAGCCAACCTCACGCTTGACGCGACGAACGTTGCATTCCCGGTGACTTACGACACAAGGTTGAAGGTGCAGTCTGATGGTGAAGGCTCCCGCAATTTGGTGTTCCACGCGCGCAGGAAGACCTTCGTGATTTTCGTCAAGTAACCATCGCGGTTTCGTACCTTATGAGCGGTTTATGGTATACTATGCGCCATGGAGAGAAAGCGCAAGATTCCATACGGCGTCATCAACTGGGCTAAACTTGTCCGCGAATGCCTGTTCGTGGACAATACGGGCTATATCCGCAAGCTGGAGGATGTGGAAACGCCCGTGTTCCTGCGTCCGAAGCGTTTCGGCAAGTCTGTCGTCTGCTCGATGCTCGCGCATTACTACGACATCGACCTCAAGGACCGTTTCGACGAGTTCTTCGGAATGACCGACATCGGACGCGACCCGACGCCGCTCCGCAACTCGTTCCTCGTCCTCCAGTTCGACTTCTCGACCGTACAGGTCGGGACGCTCGCGGAGATCGAGCGGAACTTCTGGGAGAACGTCAAGCGGTCTGTTGGCCTCTTGATTGCCCGTGAGAAGCACTTGGCCGATTGGGGCGATGTGGACAAGGCGCAAAATCCGGCAGACCTGATAGATGCCGTCCGCTCCGTGATTCGGAAGAACCACCTTCCCCCCCTCTACGTGATCATCGACGAGTACGACAACTTCACGAACGAGCTGGTGGTCTCAGGCCGTGACGCGGAGTACAACGCCATCTGCGGGCACGATGCGAAGGACGACGCGACGCGGGAATCGTTCTTCAAGGCGTTCTTCAAGTCCTTCAAAGCGGGCCTTGCTGACGGCACGGTGGGCCGCACGTACTTCACGGGCGTTCTGCCGATTACGCTTGACGACCTTTCGAGTGGCTTCAACGTCGGGACGGTCGTGAATCTAGACTCCGACAAGCTTGGAATGGTCGGTTTCTCCAAGGAGCAGGTGAAGGCATACGTTGACGATGTATTCGCCGAACACGGACTTGACCCCGCGATCAAGCCGTCGGTGCTTTCCGATCTCAAGGCTTTCTACGACGGCTACCATTTCCTTCCCGGATCGGAGCCGCTCTACAACTCGACCATCTGCAACTGGTATCTGCGGTGTCTGGTCGTCGAGCGCAAGCAACCAAGTATCGTCATCGACGCGAACGTGCGTACGGACATCGGCTGGTTCCGTCGGCTTGCCCAGACGAATCCGAGGGCGCTGGAGAAACTGCGCGCCTACATCGAGCGAGGCGAGGGGGAGGATGTCTCCCTTTCGGCGCTCTCCGCGAAGTTCGGGCGCGCGAAGTTCTTTTCCGAGGAGTTCTTCCCCTACGCGCTCTACTACCTCGGGCTCCTGACGTTCGAGGACGAGATGACGTTCAACATCCCGAACCTCACGATCAAGAACATGTTTGTGGACTACTACGACGAACTTTCTGAGTTCACGAACGTCGATGAGGCCCGTCGGGCGTTCGGACAAGCCATCCGCGCGCACGTGAAAGCAGACGGCACGTGGCACGGCATCTTCGACGCCTACTGGCAGCAGTACGTGAAGGCGCGCATCCCCGCGCAGGCTTTTGACAAGATGAACGAGAACTTCTTCCGCACCACGTTCACCTCGCGTTGCATGGACGTTCTGCCTATGTTCTACTCCTTCGAGACGGAGTACAATTCCTCGGAGGGACGCTGCGACTTCCTCGCGATCCCCAAGCCCGGCGTCGCCAAGCCCGCGCAGCTCGTGGAGTTCAAGTACTTCACGAACGCGGCGGCGGGGAAAGGGAAGGTTCTCGGCCGGACAGAACCAGACGCGGAGACGGTCGAGCAGGCGTTCGCATACCGCAAGGCCCTTGCGCGGCGTCCCGATTGGAACCACCCGATCGCGGTGACGGTCGTCGAGGTCTGCGGCAGCACGGGCTACAACTGGTTCGACTTACCAGGTGAGGCAATTGCAATACCTTTGTGCCATTGACGCACATTCAGAAAGGTTGCGGCTCGCTGAACTTGCCACGGCGATTTCAAATAGGTGAGAACTGACTAATCACCATGGCGGCGAGTGGGGTTTCGTATATTGTAAGTTTTTTTTCTGTAGGTGTCTGCCGGGAGATATGGTAAAATTGTTACAATAATTAGGAGAAGAAGAATTTTTGATAAGCCAAGGAGAGCGTAAATGGAAAAAATAGCAATGCGTTCCGCGCTTGCGGAGACTACTTGGACGGATGCGTTTCGTCGCGTCCGTAACCGCATCGCGCTTGTCGCGACGGCAATCTGCGTTGCGGCGGCGCCATTGTCGTCGTTCGCCGCGGCGAAGTCGGTGACGTTGAAGGCCGCAGGCTACACAAGCTCGACGACGCTCACGGGCTTTCAGGCGCTCGTGAAGCTCTCGGAGGGCGATGACTACGGCTTCTCATACAACGAGGCGGGCGGTGCGTCGCATTACATCTGGTTCACGAGCGCGGACGGCGCAACCGTCTATCCGCACGAGATCGACAAGTGGGATACATCGGGCGACTCGTTCGTGTGGGTGCGCCTGCCGGAACTCAAGAAGGGTACGACCTTCAAGATGCATTGGAGCGATAGCGCGGGCGACGTTCAGTCTGCCTCCGGCAATGTCTGGGACGGCTACGTCGGCGTCTGGCACATGAACGCGACCGGCACGACCGCCGAGCCGGACTCCACGGCGAACGGACTCAACGCCGTTCCTTACATCACAAGCGGCACGGCGAACATCAACAGTGACGCAAATGGAAAGGTTGGTTCTGGTCGGGCGAACATTGCGAACGCGAACTTGAGAGTGTCGAATTACAGCGGCAATCTCACATCGTCCACGAAATTCACCATGAGCGGCTGGATGAAACTGTCGGCGAAGGGAAGTTGGCCTCGCATATTCGTAGGCAATCCAAGCAACGGCGACCGTTCGTGCTGGGAAATCTGGCGAGAGAGCGATAGCCAGGTGAAAGTAAACGGGGGCAACTCCTCGACTACCGCCACGTTCAACTTGGGCCTCGGCACTGGAACATGGTACTACCTGACGCTCGTGTATGACGGCACAAGCGTAACGCTCTACAGTAATGGCAATTCCCAAGGGTCGGGGACGGTCGCCACGCCGGCACACAAGACATATCTTTCCATCGGAGGACCAGGAACGACGGCCGACCGAAGCATAGTCGGCACGTTCGACGAGGTGCGCATGTACAACGGCGCTCTTTCGGCGGAGCGCGTTGCGGCCGACTACGCGACAATGATCGACCCCACGGCGTTCATCACGCTTGCCTCTGCCCCGCAGACGGCCACGCTCACGCACCGCTGGTCGTTCAACACCGACGGCTACGACTACACCGATTCGATCACGGGCGCTGCCCCTGCAAGTAAGTTCGGTAACGATGGGAGCCGTAAAACACAAGGCGGCAAGCTCGTTCTCACGGGCAGTGGAAGCGGGCAAGGTTCACTCGGTCTCGGCAAGAACCTTCTCGGTTCGGGCGACGCGACGGTCGAGATATGGGCGAGCCATGACGCCGTGAAGAATTACGCCCGCGTGTTCGACTACGGCAACGGCTCATACGGAAGAAATCCTAACCAGACGGATTGCTTCATTTTCGCGTGGAGCACCGGAACGGATGCGGGCAGGGATATTGTCCTAATGAAAAAGGCGAATGCCACGGTGTTTGAACGGCACGGCACGATGTCCGCCATGGAGTTCGGGAAGCAGTACTACTTCGCGGTCACGTTCAAGGATAACGGCGACGGTTCCTCCACGATCAAGTGGATGCGGCGCGATGCCGTCACGGGTGCGCTTGAGCGGTACAAGGAGGAGACCGTTTCCGGCTGGACGCTGGCTACACTTGCCGCGACGAACCCCGACTTTTGGCTGGGCGTATCGAAATACAATAGCGACCATGATGCCAACGCGAGCTACGACGAGGTTCGTATCTGGAACGGCGCCCTCGGCGAAGACCAGTTGGCGGCGAATGCGGCGATGGGCCCGAACGCCCTCACGACCGGCCTCTCGGCAGGATTCAACCTCGCGGCCGATGCCGTGTTCCGCGTCCCCTCGGCCGGCTACACGGCTTCCGGGGCGGTCACGCTCGGCGTAGGGGCCAAGCTGCTCTTCGACACCGCGTCGTTCGACGGCCAGTCCATCACCTTCTCCGCAACTGGCTTTACGGTCCCGTCGGGCGGCATCCTCGACTACGTGGAGCTGACGGACTCCGTGAACTTCACGGCAAACCTCTCCGGGAACGCGATCACCGTGACGCGCAACGTTTCCGCGCCCGTCACGGCGCAGTGGGCGGGCGCATCCGCGCCGGCGTCTGCCGCCGACCTCGCGGTTGCGGCGAACTGGACGTGTTACGACGCTTCTGGCACCGTCGTCCCGAACGTGGTTCCCGGCGCGGCGACGACCATCGTGATACCCGACGGCACGACCTCGTTCACCATTCCCGCCGACGCGATGCCCACCTGGGCGGGAATTCGCTTCGGCGGACACTCCGGCACGAAGTGGGGACAAAACGGCTCGAACGGGACTGGCTCCTCGTACACGTGGCGTGACACCGCCCTCAAGGACTATGCGTTCAAGGGCGACGGCGACCTCGCCAACCTCAACAACGCGAACACGACCTGGCAGACCACCAACATGAAGGCCAAGCGCGTCCGCTTCGACGGCTGGGTCAACATCCCGGCGGAGAAGGCGGGCAGGTGGTACCTGTCGCAGGCGTTCGACGACTACTTCACGTTCGCGATCGACGGCGAATGGGTGCTGCACAGCAACAACTACAATTACTACACCTACTTGAACTATGACGTCACGCCCGGCTGGCACCGCTTCACGGTCGTCTGCGGAGACACGAGCGGCGGCTTTGGGTCCGGCGGCATCACCGTGGGCGGCGTGAAGGTGCCGTTCTCCTTCTCCGTCAACGGCGGCGCGGCGCAGCGGTTCGACCAGTTGACGCAGGGCTCCGGCAACAGCACCGTGCAGCTTGCGGCGGACTGCGACTGGAGCGCGCTCGGCACGATCAACCTCTCGAACGGCACGGTCATCGACCTCAACGGACACAGCCTGACGATCTACGATGCCACCGCCGACTTCCTCGGCGCGATGGTCACGAACACGTCGGCGACCACATCGGCCCTCTTCTTCGGAAGAGATTACGAATCCAGCGCCGCCAGCATCCAGGAACTCGTCAAGGGCGTCGGCAGTTCGATCATCGTGGCGCAGAAGGGCGCCATTGTCCCCGACTGGACATGGACGGGCGCGCAGGATTCGGCGTTCGCGACGGCGGGCAACTGGGCGAAGGGCGCCTCCGTCGCGACCGATCTCGCGGGCGCCGTGATCGGCCTCCCGTCCGGCGTGTCGCAGACGTTCTCCTACGTCACGTGGGATCCCGTCGCGCTTTCCACGACCACGTTCCTTGTGGAGGGATCGGCGGCGTTCAACGACGTGGGCGGGTTCTACCTGAGGAAGCTCATGATTGAGGCGACCGGCCGGATCACGTACGACCCGACGAAGTTCACCTTCCGCCTCGCCATGCCGCCGGCGTTCGCCTCCGGCGCGAAGATCGCGCTTGCGTCCAAGTACGCCGCCAACACGAAGGGCCGGTTCCTCCTGATGACGTGGGACTCCGGATCGCTCGACATGGACGCCGCGGCGCTTACCGACGTGTTCGACGCCGCGAGCGCGAACGGCACGAACCCGAAGGTGTGGGCGGAGAACCTCGAGGGCGGCGGCGGACGCCTCTGGCTCGACCTCGACTACGGCGCGACGAAGGTGCGGGTGAACGTGCTTCCAGTCGGCGACTCGATCACGCACGGCAACGACAACGGATGGGGCAACTGGCGCACGGGCCTCATGAAGAAGCTCGCCGCCGCCGGATACGAACCGATCGCGAAGGGCCACCGCTTCGACCAGAGCCACGACATCTGCGGGGCGACGATGCCGGACGAGTGGATCAGCCACTCCGGCATCGGCGCGCAGCGTCTCATCACCGCCGGCGGGGCCGGAACGATCGACGCCATCGAGAACTTCCTCGACCAGGCCGGCGACGTCGATTTCGTGCTGTGCAAGCTCGGCACGAACGACATCTGCGGGAACACCCAGCCGGAAACCCTGTATGCGGCGTGGACGAACCTCGCGTGGAAGATCCTGAACCAGAAGCCCGCCGTGAAGTTGATCGCTGGCGCGGTGGTCGATATCGACAACGCCACCTGGAACCAGCGCGTCGTTTCCTACAATTCGATGGTGAGCAACGCGATCGCGAACGCCATGTTCCCGGCGAAGCGGGCGTACTTCGCCGACCTCTACACGCCGTGCTACCGCCGTGACTCGAACGGCAACTACATCGAGGGGACGTTCTACGACGACGGGGTCAACACCCTCCATCCCGACTGGCCCAACACGGACAAGATCGCCGACGCCTATTGCGCCTCCATCCTCGGCGCGCTCGCCGACGATCCCGGCTTCACGCCCGGACAGGCGGAGGCTAACGTCCCGACGACGAGTGGCGCGGAGAACAACGTGCCTGCCGCCTACCTCGACGGCTTCGCCCGCGCCCGCGTGTTCGACGTGGCGGCATACAACGGCACGAACCTCGCCACGCGCGGAAGCGTCCCCTACGAGGACTACAGCGGCTCCACCGCCGTCACGCAGGGCATAGGCCGCGTGGGCTACTACATCGAGCTGAAGCGCAAGGACGACGGCGTACACCAGTACCACGGCCTGACGCGCTGGCTCTGGGTCTCGATGGACGCATTCGGGGACAGGACGATCGACATGGTCGGCGTGCCGCTCGCCAAGGTCTATCAGGGTGCGGCGGCGCACCTGAAGGTGGCGAGCAACATGCCCGGCATCGGGCAGGTCGCGGCGGACGGAGAGGGTGCGGACGGCTGGATCGAGTTCTGGCCAAGTTCGTATGCCAATGGCGGAAGTGGACTCGCCGGCGCTCCGGCAAATACGTATGCTTATGACTGGAACGACACCCGCGACAACAACATGTCCGGCTGGGGCTCCATGCAGGTGCATCTCGTCACGCCCGGCGCGTCGAATCCCGCGCAGGTGCTGTTCGCGTTCAACGGCTGGACGAAGGCCGGCGGCTATGAGATCGGCCTCGGCAACCTTGCGAACCAGTATCTCGGATCAATGGACTGGACGTTCTCGTCGGACGCGTCGAAGTTCGGCGGTGCGCAGAGAATGTCCGCCGCCGCCTACGAAGTGGCGCGGATAGAGGTGTGGACGGCTGAGCCCGCCGAACACAAGACCGCCCGCTGGACCGGCGCGGGAGACGGCGAGTCCCTTGACAGCCCCGCCAACTGGCGCGTGACGCTCGGCGAAACGGTTTTCGACAACGCCCTCCCGGACGGCGACACCGTTGTCCTGATCGAAGGGCTGGGCATCGACCTGCAGATTCCCGCCGGCTTGACGTTGACGTGCGCGGGATTCGAGATCGGCGACTGCACGCTCGCGGCGGACTGCGACTGGCGCGGGCTTTCCGTCAAGCCCACAATCGTCGGCACGGCGGACCTCAATGGGTACAACCTCCTGCTGGCGCAACTGGCGGCAGACTACAACGGTGCGTTCACGAACGGCGTGGCGGCGACGACGAGCGAGGTACGGCTGACGGTTCCAGACGCGAGTTATACCCCGTTTGGCGACGGGACGTTCATAGAAAACGGCGCGAACCTGTCAGTGGCGAGCAACGTGCGGATCGTCCTCGTGAAGGAGGGCGACGGGACGTTCTCCTCGACTGGCTTCTCGCTCGGCACCCAGGCGTACGAGGTCGATTTCGTGCAGACGAACGGCACGGCCAACCACACGCGGGCACAAGTCGGCATCAACGGGCACCATGGCGTTTACAGGATGTCAGGTGGGACGGTCAAGGCTACTGGTGATTTTGAAGTCGGGCCGAACGGCGTGGGCGAGTTCCTCCAGTCCGGCGGCAGCGTGACGCTTCAGAACTGGTTCAACATCGGACGCTACAAGAACGGCAACGGCACATACACCATCACGGGCGGCTCGCTCCTCGTGAACAAGGCTTCCAACGGAGGTGCTGACAAGGTGTATGTTGGCAATGCCAGCAATTCCAGTGGTACGCTCAACGTCGGCGGCAGCGGTCAGGTGCAGTTCTCGTGCCACCTCTCCCTTGGTTCTCAGCTCGACGGCAACGGCGGCAAGGGCTACGTGAATGTCTCTGGGAATGGAAACCTGCTGACGACGGGCAACATCTTGATTGGCCAGACCGGCGGCGAAACGGGCGAGTTCAGGCAGACGGGCGGCATCGCCCAGTGCAACGGCACGACTTATGTTTGCTCTGATGACACCAGCTCGGGACTGCTCGACATCAGCGGCACGGGCGAGTACCGTGCGGCGGGCGGCATGACCGTGGGCGCCAACGGCACTTTGAACGTCCACGACGGCGGACGGCTTGTCGCCAAGAGCATCAGCACGAGCAAGTCCACGGCCAAGGCGACGTTCGACGGCGGCACGGTCGTGCTGACCAACATCACGGACGGAGCGTCGCTTTTCGGCGGCTTCTCCTCCATCACGGTAGGCGCGGGCGGGCTGACGCTCGACACGGCGGGGCGTAATGTGTCGTTGGCGAACGGCGGACTCCTGACGGCTCAGGGAAGTTCCATCGTCAAGGCCGGCGAAGGCACGTTGTCCGTCGCTTCTCTGCCGCAAGTCGATACGGTCTCTGTCGCGAAGGGCACGCTCGCTCTCTCCGCCTCGTGTGACAACGCAGCGATGCTCGCGCACCGCTGGAGCTTCACGAGCGACCTAACTGACTCCGTGACCGGGACGGCGGGTGGTGCTACTGCCAGTGCCGGCGTCACTTACTCGGATGGCAAGGCAAGTCTGACTGGCGGCAACAAGGGGACGTGTTACATCAACCTCGGCGCGAACAAGCTTCCGTCCGACAGCGTGACGCTCGAGTTCTGGACGACCATTACCACGCGCAAGGTGTGGACGAAGATGTTCTGCCTCGGCAAGGACTCTGGGAGCTGTCTCGCGTTCACCTTCAACAGAAACAGCGATTCGGGCGTTTCGGGCCTGGACGTTGCACCGAACGGAGGTACGTACACGGGCACGGGAACGCTCGATGCCAACACTCCCTACTACCTCGCGTTCACGTTGAAGCCGAACGCCAGCGGCGGTACGGAAATCAAGGGGTACTGCTACAACGCCACAACCGGCGCACTCGTGGGCAGTCTCACCCAGACCCTCGCGAACTGGTCGCTGATCGACAAGATCATCCAGCAGTCGTTCTGCCTGGGGTATTCCTTCTGGAACGATCCCGACGCCTACGCGGACTACGACGAAGTGCGCGTGTGGAGCGGGGCGCTTTCCGCGGACGCCATTGCGCTCAGCGCGACGAAGGGTCCGGACGCGACGGCGGCGGACATCGCGGAGATCATGGCCGCGACAAGCGCGGACTCTCCCGCTCTTCGCACGCTCACACTTGAATCCGGCGCGACGCTGAGCCTTGGCGCGGGTAACACGCTCGTGCAGCCCGTCGTGACGGGCGGCGGCACGGTGAGCGGCGGAACGCTGAAGGTCGCCAACGAGCTGCGGATCACGGATTTGACCGACTGCCTCATCGTGGACGGCGGCACGTTGGACATCGACGGCGCGAAGGTGGTGTTCAGCGCAGCTGCGCTGCAAGCGCTCGCGGCGACGGGCAGGACCTACACCCTTGTCAGCGCGGTGAACGGCGGCACGATCACGGGCAGTCCGCTCCAGCCCACCGACCTGCCGCCCGGCTGGCGCGTCAAGACGACCTCCAGCTCAGTGATCCTCCGCAAGGACGGCATGTCCATCCACATCCGCTGATGGCGTGGTAGGGCCGCCTCGCCGAGGCGGCCGAATGTCCCGGCCCGCTCGGCGAGCGGGCCCTATCAGGCGGCGGTCGCGGGGCGACCGCCCTACCGTTCCAAAGTCCTCCATCCTTTGGCGTCAGGGTTGGCTCTTCGGGGAAAATTATGATATACTGCGTGGCGATGGAAAACTGCGAAGTGAAAATCAAGGTGCCCACGACGGGCGTGTTCGACTTTCCGAGCTTGATTCTCGGGGGGAAGGGGAAGTACGTCGATAAGACGGAACTGCTGTACCAACTTGCGAACGATGCGGACCAGCAGCTGTTCATCTCGCGTCCGCGCCGCTTCGGCAAGTCGCTCATGCTCTCGACCTTGAAGGCGATGTTCGATGGACGGCGCGAACTCTTCAAAGGGCTCGCCATCGACAAGCTGCCGTGGGAAGGGTGGACGCAGCCGACGCCGGTGTACAGTTTCACGATGTCCAGAGCCGTTGGCGGGACGTATGAACTCTTTCGCGAACAGCTCACGAAACTTGTGAAAAGCCTATGTGAGGAAGCGAATGTCAAGTACACTGGCGAAGGCGATATCTCGGGGCAGTTCGACGACTTCCTCGCCGCCGCCGCGAAGAAGTCACCGACGGGAAAGATCGTCGTTCTCATCGACGAGTACGACGAGCCCGTCGCCAAGTTCCTCGACGACCTCGAGACGCTGAAGAAGGTGCGTTCCGACCTCCACGACTTCTATGAGAAGCTGAAGGTCAATTCAGGCTCCATCCGTTTTCTGATGATGACGGGCGTCACGAAGCTGACGAAACTTTCCATCTTCTCCGGACTGAACCACCTCAAGGACCGTACAATGGATCCGCGTTTCGCGACGCTCCTCGGTTATGCGGTAGACGAACTCGACGGGCCCCTGCGCGAGAACATCGAGGTGTTCGCGCAGAAGAACGGCATGGACTTTGCCGCCGCGAAGCGGGCTCTCCTTGCGTGGTACGACGGTTATCGTTTCTCGCCGACGTCTGAAGCCAAGGTGTGCAACCCCGTGTCGCTTGGAAGCGCATTGGAATCCGGCGAGTTGAAGAACTACTGGGAATCGACTGGTCAGGCCACAATCGTGATGAACCGCATCAAGGCGGCAGACGAGATTCCAGCGGACTTGAACGGAATGGTCGTGGATCAGCTTGATCTCGACGTCTGCGACGCGGAGACGATGCCGCTTGCCGCGCTGCTGTATCAGGGCGGCTACCTGACGATCAAGCGCGTGCGTCCGTCCGGCCGTATCGACCTCGGCATCCCGAACGAGGAGATTTCGACGTCGCTTGCGAAAGGCTACGTCTCCACTTTGCTGTGCAACGGCATGTCCGACTGGAACGAGGAACTTGCGGATGCGCAGGACGACCTGATCGAGAAGGGCGTGGAGACTCTCCTCAAGAAAAACCTCAAGGCGGCGTTCGCCGCCGTGCCGCACGAGTGGCATATCGGGGATGAGAAGGAGGCGAAGCGGTACTTCCTGCTCTTCATGAAGCTGATTGGCGCGGACATCTCCGGCGAGCGGCAGAGCGCGCGCGGAAGGGCGGACGCGGTCCTTCAGGACAAGACTGGCACGTACGTCTTCGAGTTCAAGTACGGCAAGACGGCCCAGGAGGCGCTGGAGCAGGCGAAGACGAAAGAGTACGGCAATCCGTGGCTCGATTCCTCCCTGCCCGTATTCCACGTGGGCGTCAACTACGCCCCCGAAAAGCGCGGCATCGACGACCCGCTCGTGGAAGCGCAATAATGCGGGAGCGGTCGCGGGGCGACCGCCCTACGGTCCAAAGTCCCAAAGTCCTCCCTCCTTTGTCTTTTGTCATCTGTCCTTTGTCCTTCGTATTTATATTGGGCGTCTGACGGGAGATATGATAAAATAGTATCACCTTCTCGGCGAAGAAGAGGTTTTGACAAACCAAGGAGAGCGGTAATGAAAAAAATAGCAATGGGTTCCGCGCTTGCGGAGGCTACTTGGAGTGACGCGTTTCGTCGCGTCCGCAACCACATCGCGCTTGTCGCGGCGGCAATCTGCACGGCGGCGGCGCCATTGTCGTCGCAGGCCGATACTGGCCCGTTGAGCACTATCAACGACGTGCGCGTGGCGCCGCTTGTGACGGCGCACTGGAACCAGGGCGACGCTGGCGGCCAACGCTGCTACAACTACTACACGCCGCTCAATCGCGTGTGCGGATGCACGGCCACGGCGCTCGGGCAGATCATGTACTACCACAGGTATCCGACAACGCGGATCCTGCCCGGCGAGACGCTTTACGATACCATCGACAACTACGGAACCTATAGCGTCGGTACCGACGGTACCGGCGGCATGACGAGGTCCTCCGATGGATTGTACACGGCGTTCAACCCGCCCTACGGCGGCCCATACGATTGGAACAGCATGGTCGATTCGCCCACGGGTGCCACCTCTGAAAACGCACGCAAGGCGATTGGTCTGCTCACCCGCGACGCTGGTTTTGCGGTGTTTTCGCACTACTTCGGAGCAGAGACGAGCGGCTACACCGACGCCATCGCCTCCAGCGTGATACTGAACCTCCATTACGCGGACGCCGTGAAGACGGGCTTCAACGCGGGCAAGCTCATCGCGAACCTTGACGCGGGCCTTCCCATCCAGATCGGCCTCCAGCGCAGCGGCGTCGGCCATGCCGTTGTCGCGGACGGATACGGCTACCACAACGGCAAGCTCTACATCCACATCAACTACGGCTTCAGCGGCAACAAAGACGGGTGGTACGATCCGACGACTGACATCCAAGGGATGAACATCAGCGCCATGGTGGCGAACATCTTCCCGCCAGCGCGCGGCGCACGCCACTCGTCCGTCGTCAGCGGACGCGTCCTCGACGCGAGCGGCAGCCCCGTCGCCAACGCCACCGTCACCGCCACGGGCGCCACGAAGGTCACGACAACCTCCAGCGCGAAGGGCACGTACGCCTTCATCCTCCCCGCCGGCAGATACACATTCACCGCCACAAGCGGCAGCAGTTCCGGCACGCTCTCCAACTGCGGCGTCGAGGCCAGTTCGCAGAAGACCCGCGCCGAGGGTGACGGCTGGGAAAACGGCGTGAACAACAGCCGGAGCGGCGTCAACGTCACCCTCGGGAAGACCGCGACCATGGGCGAGCCGGACGAATACCTTCAGTACGTCGAATCGAACGGCAGTCAGGTCATCGACACGAGGGTGACGCCGGGACCGACGGAGTCCGTCACCCCGTTCGTCACGACCATGGCTGTCTATGCCGACCTGGACTGGACAAATGGCATCTGCATGGTCAGTTCCGGCTATAACGATTTCCATCCCCTGAAGAACAACGATGGCAAGATTGGCGCCTCGTTCAAGAACACGGGCGGCAGCGTCATGAGTCTCGCTTCGGGCACGGCTCTGAATTCGGGGCGCCGTCATGTGGCGACGACGGTGGTGAAGAACCAGCCGTTTACTGTCAATGTCGATGGCGCCATTGCCACTTCCGGTGGTAATGCAGGGACCCTAGGTTCGGGGCGGACGCTCTTTGCATTTGCTTCGAACAACGGCTCGTCCGCAGGCGACAATCGCTGCACCGCGAAGCTCTACGGCCTGAAGATCAGCATCAACGGCGAACTCGTGCGCGACTACGTGCCGGCGATCAAGGACGGCGTGGCCGGTCTCTACGACAGACAGAACGACAAGTGGTATCACTCGGAATCAGGAACAGAGCTTATCGCAGGGCCGGCCCTCTCGGCGTATCCTTCGCTGCCGAATCCGGTCACTGCCGACTACACGCTGATGTCGGACGTGACGATTGACGGCACGCTTACCGTCAACAGCGGCTCGACGATCTACCTAAACGGATACAAGCTCACCGTGAAGGGCCTCGATGGAAGCGGTACGATCACCGACGTGGTGCCCGCTGCGGCCAATCCCGGCGAACTCCATGTTGCTGTGCCGAGCGGAACGACGGTCGCGAACTCGACGGTCGCGTTCACCGGCACCATGAAGCTCGTTGTGGAAGGGGGCGGAACGTTTACCGCGTCCAAGGCGAACCAGACCTACACCGGCGGTACGGAGGTACAGGCCGGCACGCTCACGCTTGGCACAGCCACCCACCCGCTCGGCAACGGCAACGCCACGCAGACGGTGACGTTGAGGGAGAATGCGGTCTTCAACTTCGCCAACTGCAAGAACGATACGACGTGCTGCTACAATTTCAACCTCTATGGTGGCAGCGAGGTGCGGGCCTCCTCGTCGGGAACCAGATGGACCCGCCTTGTTGGCTCCGCGACGCTTTATGGCGACGCCACGTTTAAGGGCGGTACATTTGATTTCTTTGGCGGCATACAGAGCGCGCACACCACCCTGACCTTGAACGGACACACCCTCTATCTGAACCTTAACACCAACGACGGGAACCTTCGCTTCATCAAAACGCTCGATGCCGGAAGCGTGGTGTTCTCGGCTGGTGCTGCGTCGTTTTACGGAAGCGTGGACTTCTCTACCGCCACGCTGGGATTTGAAGGAAGCGGCTGGTTCTTCAACGGCAATTCAGGCCTGACCGCCAGCAACCTCTATTTCAGGAGCACGAGCAACAAGAAGTGGCGTTCGCAGGGTGCGGCGGAGTCGTACGTGCTTGGGACGTACATCGCCGGCGACTGGCGCGCGCCGTTCACCATGTCCAGCGGCGCGACGCTCGACCTCTCCGAGACGAGCGGCACGTGGAATGCAGACGGGCTTCCAATTGACGGTAACAACGCCGATCGCAACCAAGCGGGCCGTGTCACGTTCCTTGACGCCAACGCCACCTACACGGTCAATGTCGGGGCGCGCAACATCGCCCGCGGAGAGAAGATCGTGCAGTTCGTCGACGGCTATTCCCCCGCAAGTACCGTCGAGTTCAACCTCGTCGGGGTTGGCGTGGATATCTACAGCCTTGCGGTGGTAAGCGAAGGCGGCCACACCTATCTTGAGGTAACGGGCCAGGTTCCCTACGCAAGGTGGGTGATTGACGATGTTACTCCCGCCAACTCTGGATGGAGGTTCTATAACCCCAACACGGATGCGGAGGTGCCTGGATGGACCGGCGGCGTCACGTCCGAAATGGAAGTGCGCATCTACTCCTACGCGGAGCATCAAGCCGTGAAATTGCAGAACGTGTCGCCGTTCAGGTACAGCCTCTACGGTCCGTTCCAGATTCCCAGCGACGCGACCGAATGGGATTTGACCTCCTGCTTCGACATCCTTGCGGGCGACGCGACCATCGACGTCAACGGCAAGAAGCTCTATCTGAACAAGCTCGACTTCGCCGGCACGATCACCGACACGTCAGCAGATACGGCGCATCCTGGTGAACTCCATGTTACGGTGGCGAGCGGCACGGCCAACAACACGGCGGTCACGCTCACCGGAAACCTGAAGCTCGTCAAGGAGGGCTCGGGCACGCTCACCGCGTCCAAGGCGAACCAGTCCTACACAGGCGGCACGGAGGTACAGGCCGGCACGCTCACGCTCGGCACCGCCACCCACCCGCTTGGCGACGGCAACGCCACGCAGACGGTGACGTTGGGCGAAGGCGCGCAGCTGAAATACAATGGGTTGCAGGATAACACAACCTGCTGCTACAGTTTCGTGCTGTATCAGGGAAGCGTGGTGGACGCAGGAAGCAACGGCACTCGCTGGATTAGGCATTTCAAGGACATAACGCTCTACGGAGATGCCACGTTCAAAGCGCAGAGCAACGTCCTCGTGGGCACCAACACGGGGAACGTCCCCGACCTTGTAACGCTCAACGGACACACGCTGTATCTGAATCTGAACGGCGACCATAACATGAGGGGCTTCAAGACCGTTGGCGAAGGTAAAGTCGTGTTTCAGGCAGGATATGCCGCATACTACGGCACTTCGACCTTGCCGGTCGATCTCTCCTCGGCCACGTTGGGATTTGAAGGAAGCGGCTATTTCTTCAACGGCAATTCAGGCCTGACCGCCAGCAACCTCTACTTCAGGAGCACGAGCAACAAAAAGTGGCATTCGCAGGGCGCGAATGAGTCGTACGTGCTGGGGACCTACACCGCCGGAGACTGGCGCGCGCCGTTCACCATGTCCAGCGGCGCGACGCTCGACCTCTCTGAGACGAGCGGCACGTGGAATGCAGGCGGGCTTCCAATTGACGGTAACAACGCCGATCGCAACCAAGCGGGCCGCGTCACGTTCCTTGCCGCCAGCGCCACCTACACGGTCGATATCGGCACGCGCAACGTCGCCCTGGGCGAAAAGCTCGTGCAGTTCACCGACGGCTATGACCCCGCAGCTTCCGTTGTGTTCAACCTTGCGGCGACCGGCGCGGCGCAGACGCCCGCGGAGCGCGATCTCGGGCTTGCGGTGGCAAGCGAGGGCGGATATACCTATCTTGTTGTGAAAAGCCTGAGCACGCCCTACGCACGGTGGGTGATCGACGGCGCCAATCCCGCGAATTCCGGATGGAAGTTCTACAACCTCCGCACCGGTGCGGAGGATACAAGCTGGACGCGCGGCGTCACGTCCGACATGGAAGTGCGTATCTACTCGTACGCGGAGCACGCGGCCGTCGTCCAGCAGGGCGTGTCGCCGATGTCGTACACCCTGCACGGCACGTTCCAGATACCCAGCGACGTGGCGGCATGGGATTTGACGTCCTGCTTCGACAGCATGGCGGACGGTGCGTCCATCGACGTCAACGGCAAGAAGCTCTATCTGAACAAGGTCAACTTCACCGGCACGATCACCGACACCACCAATGACACGGATCATCCCGGCGAAGTCCACGTGACGGTGGCGAGCGGAACGGCCGAGAACACTGCGGTCGCGCTCACCGGCAACCTGAAGCTCGTCAAGAAGGGCGCGGGTACGCTCACCGCGTCCAAGGCGAACCAGTCCTACGTCGGCGGCACGGACGTTCAGGCCGGCACGCTCGCGCTTGGCACCGCCACCCACCCGCTCGGCAACGGCAACGCCACGCAGACCGTGACCGTGGGGGAGAATGCGGTTTTCAACTTCAATGCGAAATGCAACGACTCCACGTGCAGCTACGGATTCATCCTCAATACAAACAGCGTCCTGCGCATGGGCACGGTCGGCAGCCGCTGGAACAGACAGGTCTTCGCGATCACGTTGCTCGGCGACGCCACGTATGATTTCGGCACGGCGAGGACACTTGCGCTGTTCGGCGGCGGCAGTGCGGGCGAAACCGTGATTACGCTGAACGGCCACACGCTGAAGATCGAGGCGCCGGCTAATGGCGACATCAACACGTGCAACGTCAGGACGGTCGGCGAGGGGACGATCTCGTACAGGTCGGGAATGGCCGGCGGGTTCTATCCTGAAGGCGGCGCGAACCGTCCGGCTGACTTCTCCTCTGCGAACGTGGAGGTTGTCGGCAACGCATGGATGAACCTTGGCAGCCTTGCCTTCATCGCGAAGGACTTCAAGTACACGAGCTCCACTCGAAAGTGGACGGGACAGCTCGGCGCGAATCCTCCTCGCGTGACCGGAAGGTATGTTGCGGGGGCGTACCGTCCGCCGTTCACCATGACGTCCGGTTCCACGCTCGACCTGACCGAGGTGACCGGCATGTGGGACAACAAGACGAACGTGCAGGATCTGACGACTTCGTCTGCCGACCAGACCGCCAAGATCGGCAAGGTCTCCTTCACTGGCGCGATCAACGTCGACCTTTCGGGGCGGACGGACCTACGGAGGATAGCGAAGAGCGAAAGTCCCTACGTTGTCACATGGGGTTCACAGCCGAACGCCACGTTCACGCTTGACGCCGTCACCAAAAGAGACTTCAAGATCGAGTCCGACGGCACAGGCATCAAGATTGTCCCCCGCGCCGGCATCACGTTTTTCATCCGTTGACCTTCTGGATTGTGCGCTGAGAGTGCTTCGCGAGTCTGCCGTGTCCTAGGAAGCGCCTGTGGAACGTGTGGTTCTTCTCGTTTCGCGCGCCCATGGGCAGCCAGCCGCCAGCTTCGGATCGGGCCGTTGCGCCGCCTGTGGTCGTCCACCAGCGCCTCGAGCTTTGAGCGCTCCGCATCGGGGTATAATTTTTCAAACTAAATCTTGCTAAATCTTGCTTATGCCTTGCGTGTAAGGCGTAATTTATGGTAAAATTATGATGTCTTTCCGCATAGGAGGGCAACTATGGCTGATTTTATACAGGCAAATGACATAACTGGGCTGAAGGTCTATGGCCAGCAGCAGGTTGACTACACCGTTAACGGCGAGGCCGGGTGCGACTTCGGCGCCGCCGTTGCGCGGGCGTCGATGCAGCGCGCGGTCTCCGTCGAGAGCGCCACAAGTGCGCTCGCGGACGTCGTGCGCGCGCGTGAGCGGAAGCTGACGGAAATCGGAGAGGCACTTGCCTACGTTGCGGCGGCTGCTGCGAATTTCACGTCGAAGAGCAAAACTGACGACTCGACGTCTTCGGCTGGGCTTGCGACGGCGAAGGACATCCTCAGCCGCTACAATATCGACACATCGCACATCTTGGTCATGAATCTTCCCGGCATAGGTCGCGTTGGCAGCATCCAGAACCAGTACGTGGGCAAGCTGCAGACGGACACGCAGTATGCGCTGGACAAGGAGGACAACTACCTCCAGCAGGACATGGTGTCCCTCCAGAGCTATTTCTCGAAACGCGACCAGGCGCTGTCGATGGCGGCGTCGCTCGTTAAGAAAGTCAACAACACGATGTCGTCCGGCATCCGGGCGATTCGCTAGGGAAGGAGCAGAAAATGCAAACGATAGAAAGAGTCAACGTGGGATCGGACATCCTGAATTCGTGGGGGATCGAGGCGAACGACTATAAGATTGACGGCAAGCAGGTCGACTTCCAGGACATCCTCGTGAACATCTCAAAGAAGCGCGCGGTTGCCGTTGAGGGCGAGATCGTTCCGCTTTCCGCTCGCATTCGCTCGCGCAACGCGCTGATGGACGTCCTGGGCGAGGCACTGTCGGTCCTGAGCGGCGCGCAGGCGGCCTTCGCGAGCGACGACGCGGGGTCTAAGACGACGTCCGTATCGCTTTCTGCCAACACGGTGAAGGCGCTGAAAGCCTGCGGGAAGACGAGTTATAGTACGGGTACCCAGAGCCTGTCGAAGAGCACAGTAGAGGAACTCGTGCAGCTCGTGAAGTCGAAAATCGACTCGTGCAACAACCAGTCCCAGACGGACATGACGCGTCTCCAGTCGCTCGTAGACAGGCGTGACCAGTCGTTCACGTCTGCGACGGAGCTGATGACGAACGTGAGCGACACGCGCGGTAACCTGATCTCGAACATCGGGTAAGCCGGCTGGAACTGAAAAGGAAGTGAGGGTAAAATGAGCAGCTTTTTAACTGAACAGATCGATCTTTCGATGTGCAGCACCCAGACGGGACTGCCGCTGACGGCGAATGTCTACACGCTCGAGGGCGTGACTGCGGCGGACGGCTCGCCGCGTCTGATGTCCATCGGACAGCTTGTGATGGCCATCTGCCTGCAGCGCGCTGCGGCCCTGGAGAGGGACATAGTGGACCTCATGGACGCCATCAACCAGAACACGGCGCTCATCAATGGGCTGACGACGGCGGAGTCGGAGCTCGTGAAGGTCGACGTGGGCGGCACGTTTAACGCGAACGGCACGTTCACGTACGACGGCAACAGCATCTCGTACTACGACTTCCTCACGAACAAGGCGGGCATCACGGGTCTTCCCGCGCGGTCGTCCGACGGCAAGTGGAATTTCGACCAGGTGCAGACGGTGATTTCCGTGCTTGAGGACAAGATGGACTCGCTGAACACGATCAGCCAGGACACGCTCATCAACCTGCAGTCGCTCACGGCGAAGCGCGACCAGACGTACGACCTCGTGTCGAACGCCCTCAAGAGCTTCAACACGGTGCTCGTGGGCAACGCCAACAACATCTAACGGGCTGAACGATGATCGAGATCCAGCAGATAGGCACGAACAGGTATGCGCCGGAGGGCGCGAACGCCGTATGCCTCTACTCCATCGAGGGCGCGGACGGGCTCACGCTCGCGCAGCTCGTGGCGGCCGTGTGCATCCACCGGGGTGCAAGCCTTGAAGCGCGCGCCGTCGGGCGCATGAACAAGATGACGGTGAACAACACCTTTCTCCAAGCGATGTCGAGCGTCTGCTCGCAGATGGCGGGCGGCGCGTCCCTGGACGACGTGGCGAACATCCCGGACAGCTACGAGATGCGCAAGGCCGCACGCGGGTGCAGCATCAGGACGTTCCTTGAGGCTGAATGCGGAATCACGATCTCCGTCACGGGCTGGTCGTATTCGGACCGC
>CAMKJU010000050.1 GCA_946413265.1 uncultured Lentisphaerota bacterium | reverse complement strand
ATTGGGAGATTAGGAGTCTCGGAGTTAAGGAGAATATTTTACAAATTCTCCCATTCTCCAAGACTCCAAAACTCCCAACAGCGAAAGCAATGAACGTGCGGCAATGGCAGATGTGTTTTGCAACTACTTCCATTTAAAAAGTCTATAACAAGTTGATTATGCTGATCGAGGAAATGATTAGGGATGTTGAGCGCGAACTGCTCCGGCTGCTGTCGGAGCAGGAGCGGCCCAGTGCCCTCGTGGAGGCGATGCGCTGGGCCGTTGAAGGCGGCGGCAAGCGTATCCGCCCGCGTATCTGCCTGGCGGCGGCGGTCGCCGCCGGCGGAACTGCCACGGACGCACTGCTGCCCGCCTGCGCCGTGGAGCTTCTCCACTCATACACGCTCGTGCATGATGACCTGCCCGCGATGGACAACGACGCCGAGCGGCGCGGGAAACCGAGCGTGTGGGCCAAGTTCGGCGAGGCGAACGCCATCCTCGCGGGCGACGCCCTGCAGGCGCTCGCGTTCACGGCGCTTGCACAGACGCCTGAACACCGAATCGGCGCGCGCGCGAAAATGATTGAGTTCTTCGGACGCTGCGCCCTCGGCGTAGTGCGCGGACAGGTCGAGGACATCGTCCCCGGCACGAAGGACGTGCCGTTCATCTACGAACACAAGACGGCCGACCTCTTCATGGCGGCTGCAGTGACGGGCGCGCTCGCAGGCGGCGGCGACGACGCATCCGTCGAGAAGCTGCGACTCTACGCCTACCACCTCGGTCTCGCATTTCAGTATGAGGATGACCTGCTGGACGACGACTCGCCCTTCTCACGCGATGAAACCTTGCGTCTCGTGCAGTCGGAAACTGACGCCGCCCTTGCGGCGCTGTCCGGCCTTCCCGGCGACGCCACGTCGCTTGCCGAACTCGCGCGCGTCCTCGTCAACCGCACGCGTTAGATCGCGCCGACACGTGCCACCATGCACGTGTCGGGCGAGGCGGTGATGCCGTTGCATGCAGCAATGCACACGCCGTAATTCGTAATCGGCACGCCCGCAGCGCGGCAACGCGCGATGCGCGCCTGCACCGCACGGCGCGTTAACATGCATCCGCCGCAATGCACAACGAGCGCATACGACGAAAGATCCTCAGGAAAGGAGTTGCCGCTTGTCCATTCAAACGCGAGCTTCTTCCCCGTCTTCGCCATAATCCACTTAGGCAGTTTCACAGTGCCGATGTCGTTGCATTGGCGATGGTGCGTGCAGCCTTCGGAAATCAACACGCGGTCGCCATCTTTCAGCGCGTCGAGCGCGGCGGCGCCCGCACAGTACGCCGTGAGGTCACCCTTCGCACGAGCGAAAACGATTGAGAAAGAAGTGAGCGGGATCTCAGGCGGCACGACGGCGGCCACAGCCTTGAACGCCTGCGAGTCGGTGATTACGAACTTCACGCCCGAATCGTGTCCTTCGGGGAAGCGGCACTCTTGCCGCTTCAACTGCGCGAGGAGGCCCGCGAGCTGCGGCGGTTGGCACACAAGCGCAGATGCGCCCGCGTCAAGGAGTTCGCGCACTACCTGCTGCTGCGGGAGGATGAGGCGCCCCTTCGGCGCGGATTCGTCGATGGGGCACACGCACACGACGACGTCCCCGGGCGCAACGAGATCGCCCACGAGCGGACGCGGCGCGTCCGCAAGACGCACCGCCGCGAGTTCTCGGCGGAATGCCTCCACGTCGTCACCGCGCCGGTAGTACAGCACGGCGATGTCGCGCGCGCGGCACGCGGCCAAGAAACGATCATAGACTGGTAGGGTCGCCTCGCCGAGGCGACCGCCTTCCGGCCCGCTCGGCGAGCGGGCCCTACCAAGACCGCCATCCTCCACCCACACGGCGATGTCGGTGGTGGCGAGCACGTCGAGAGATTTCTTCACGCGCATCTCGCCGAGCGGGCCCTCGTCGTCGAGGCCGGCCGTGTCCGTGACGAGGCACGGACCGAGCGGCAGGATCTCCATCGCCTTTGAGACGGGGTCGGTGGTCGTTCCAGCCACATCGCTCACAATCGCCACGTCCTGCCCGGTGAGCCGATTGACGAGCGTCGACTTCCCTGCGTTCCTCAACCCGAAGAACGCGATATGCACGCGGTCGCCCTTAGGCGTCTCATTCAATCCTGCCATTGGTCGCTCCAAAGTCTAAGGCTCTAAAACTTTTTTCGACTTCTCTTATTTGCTTTCGCTGCTGGGAGTCTTGGAGTTTTGGAGGATAGGAGATTTTCTTAAAAATTCTCTCAGACTCCTAAACTCCTAAACTCCCAGTAGCGAAAGCAACCATTCCCATTATCATTCCTATTCGGCTCTCTAAGCTCTAAGCTAGAAAAACAGATCCCTCGATCCGGCGCACGTGGCCTCGTACTGCTTCATCACCGACGGGTAGAACTTCGGCACCCACTCCTTGATGCCCGCGAGCTCCTTCTCGATGAGCGCGTTGCCGATGCGGATCGTTTCGGGGTCCTTCGCGAAGTCGTCGAGCCACTCGCGGAATGTGAGCACCGCGTTGATCTTGCAGAACTTGCCCTCGCGTCCGGTCTTGAGCGCGTCCATGATGCAGCCGCCCGTGCGCCCGCAGCGGTAACCCGCCGTGCAGAAGCTCGTGATGATGTCGCGGTCGGCGAGGTAACGCACCATCTCCTCGATGGAGCGGTTGTCGCCGAGCATGAACTGCTGGCGCTCCTTCTCCTGATGGGCCTCGTTCGCGAAATCGCTGTAGCCCTTGATCGCGATGTTGGAGGAGCAGTCGAGCTGCGTCATGCCGTGGGACAGCACGCGGTTGCGCGAGGCGGGGCTTTCGCGCGCGGTCACGATGATGCCCGTGTAAGGCACGGCGAGACGCGCGATCACGATGATGCGCGCGAAGGTGTCGTCGTCGATGAGCCACGGACTCTCCTCCGGCACGCGCGTGCCGGAGGCCGGCTCGAGGCGCGGGAACGAGAGCGTGTGCGGGCCGATGTTGAACCAGCGTTCGAGGTCGCGCGCGTGCAGCACGGTAGCGAGCAGCTCGAAGCGCCAGTCGCAGAGGCCGTAGAGGACACCGAGGCCCACGTCGTCCACGCCCGCCTCCATGCAGCGGTGGAAGCACGTGGTGCGCCAGTCGTAGTTGCCCTTCACGCTCCACGCGGGATGCATCGATTCGTAGAGCTTGCGGTTGTAGGTTTCCTGAAATACCTGGAACGTGCCGATGCCCACTTCGTGCAATACGCGGAGGTCGGCGACGGGGAGCGGCGCGGCGTTTACGTTCACGCGGCGGATGCCCACGGGCGCACCGGTCTTCGGGGCCTTGACCTGACGGTTGTAACAGGTCTCGATCGTCTCGGCGATGTAGTCGGTGGACGTGGTGGGATGTTCGCCGTAGACGGCGATGAGGCGTTTGTGCCCGATGCGGCCCGCGAGGACGTCGATTTCCTCCTTGAGCTCGTCCATCGTGAGGACGCGGCGCTTCTGGTGTTCGTTGCCGCTGCGGAAGCCGCAGTAGCGGCAGCCGTTCACGCAGAGGTTCGACATGTAGAGCGGCGCGAACATCACGATGCGGTTGTCGTAGACCTTGTGCTTGATGCGGTCCGCCGCCGCGCGCATTTCCTCGAAGAGCGCAGGGTCCTCCACGCGCATGAGCGCGGCGACCTCATCCACGGTGAGCGTCTCGCATGTCTGTTCGCTTTTGGCGATGATCTCGCGGATACGCACGGGGTCGACCGGCGCGGCGTCCGCCGCCGCGAGCGTGCGGTTGATCAGGTCTTCGTCGATGAAATGCTTGCCGCCGGGCAGGTACTTGTCGATCTCTTCCTGGACGACGAAATGCTTCGTATAATCCTCGGCATCCTTGAAATGCCGTATGTCCTTTGCTGTTGCCATTTCTAATCCTTCTTCGAAGCGGCATATTGTACCACATTCCCGGCCTTTGGGCGACGCAGGAATATGAACCATACAACGCAGAAAAGCACCGTCGCGCCGACGCTGATGAGGAGTACCGGCCACGGGCCTAACTTGAACACGAGCGGCACCGACATCGCCACCCACACGCCTCCCATCAGAGGTTCGTGGAAAAGCTGCTTGCAGCCGAACACGGTGGACGCCGACGTCTTGGAATCAGGGTCGACCGTACGGAGCAGGAGCAAACCTGTCGCCGTCACGCCGGTGTACTGTCCGAACTCCACAATGGCACGCTCGAACCAGTCATCGCCGAACATACGCTTCGCAAGCCAGCATGCGCCGAAGAGTGACCATGCCACGCCAGCTACCACTAGGATCGCGAGCGGCTGCCAGTACTTGACGATGAAGTCGAGACGGATCGTGGACACGGCCGCCACCACGAGGAAGTCGAGCGACGCGCCGCCGATGCGGTTGATCTGACCCCTGTCCACGAGCGAATCGAGCCGCGTTGCGACGAGCAGCATCTGGATTAACAGACCGCCCATCATGCACAGCGGGAAGAGAGGAATTGACTCGATGATGCGAAGCTCCCGCACGTGATCCGGAAGGTAAGCTCCCGCCCAGACGAGCAGCGACTTGAGTCCGTAGCCCACGAACACCGCAAGCCCCACCACCGCCAGATGCCACGCAAGGGAGTCAATGGAGTCACAGAGCACTGTCTGCTTTCCAGCGGGCGGCTGAGCGTTCGCGGGATAGAACCCGCGCTGCTCCACGTCGCTCAGCTCGTCGAAGGTGCGAACGTTTTTCACGTAGCCCTTCCGCACCGCCCAGTTGACGAGCGTCATTCCCACCGTGATGCCGATGACCATTCCAATCGTCGCCATCGTGTAGCCGAGGTCGCTTCCCTCGGACCACCCCAGCGCGTTGAACGTCTCGGATAGGCCGCCAACCGTGCCATGTCCGCCCTCAAAACCGATTTCGAGCAAGTTGCCGAACGCGGGATGCACCCCGAAACAAGGCGTGAATACGAGGATGGAAAGAGCAAGCCCCACCACGTACATTCCCCACGCGATGATCTGCGCGAAACAGAACTGCTCGGCGACGGCGCGTCCGGTGTTGCGGACGTTAGGGAAACTCTTGCCGATGAACATCGTGGCGAAGACGATGTTGATCAGGAATCCCGGTATCGACTTCCACCCCTCGTGCCATTCTGCCGGCATGTGCTGCCCTGAAATCGTTAGGATGATCAATCCAAGCGCACCGCCCACGATGGACGAAGGCAGGTAGAGTTTCCTGAGAAAAGGAAGCGCAGTACGGATTGCCTTGCCGCAGACGAGAAGAAAGCACAATGCGCAGAACGAGGCGACGGCGGTCATGGAAAGAAAATCTCCTTGTAAAATGGCGCCCAGTATGAAATCACCTGCGTGGCACCGGCGCGGAAGATCGCGTAGAGCGACTCGCGCGCCGTAGCGTAGAGATCGCAGTAGCCCTTCTCGGCGGCGGCGTGGATCATGGAATACTCGCCGGAGACGTTGTACGCCATCACAGGCAGAAGCGAGCGGCGCGAAACCTCCTGGATGAGGTCGAGGTAGAAGAGCGCGGGCTTCACCATGAG
Source organism: uncultured Lentisphaerota bacterium (assembly GCA_946413265.1). Lineage (GTDB taxonomy): Bacteria > Verrucomicrobiota > Kiritimatiellia > RFP12 > UBA1067 > RUG572. Next base: position 18,364 of record CAMKJU010000050.1, on the reverse strand, counting down.
CGCGTCCGCCCCTTCCGCCGCGTCGAAATCGGACTCTCGCAACGCGGTACGCGCGTCGCGGTACGACGCCTGATAGCCCTGGCGGTCGCCCTGCGATGGCGCGGAGTTCTCCGCGTCGCGAAACGGACCGTACATCTGCGATGCGAACTTCGTGGAATATGAGATGAGCAGCGTCTTCTTGAAGCCCTCGTCGTCAAGCGCGCGGCGGATTGCGGCGATCTGTCCGTCCATCATCGCGGACGGCGCAACGCCGTCCGCACCCGCCTGCGCATGGCTCACCGCCACGCGCGCGAGCATCTCGCAGGCGGCGTCGTTGTCGATGTCGCCGTCAAGGTCATGCGGACCGCAGTGTCCGTGCGCAGTGTACGCGCAAAGGCAGACGTCCGTGAGGATCACGAGATCGGGATAGGCACGGCGCAGCAATGGAATCGCACGCTGCACGGCCCCGTGAGGATCGGCGGCGGGCGTGCCGCACTCGTCCTTGCCGTCGCCCTCGTGCTGTCCGAAGAGCAGCACGCTCTTCACGCCCTGCGCGACGACCGGCGCAAGTTCCTTAACGAGCTCGTCGGCGGAAAGGCGGAACTGCCCGGGCATTGAATCGATAGCCTCGCGGCGTCCTTCACCCGGCACCACGAACACGGGCCAGATGAACTTCGACGGCGACGGCGCGTCCATGCCGAACATGTCGCGTATCGCCGCCGTGCGGCGCAGGCGCCGCAGTCGGACTTCAGGATAACCGTCCATCGAATTCCCCGGACTACTTCTTCTTCGGCGCGGCCTGCTGCGTTTCCTCGGCGGGAATGATCAGCTTCTGGCCCACGCGGAGCGCATTCGCCTTGATTCCGGGGTTCGCGGCAAGGATCTTTGGCACGGTCGTTTCAAAGCCCTTCGCGATGAAGGACAGCGTCTGTCCCGGCTCTACGACATGTTCGTAGTAGGGGCCCGTATAGGCGGGCGCGGCTGGTTTCGCCGAGGCACCACCTGACGCGCGCGGGGCCGCCGGTGCTGGGGCGGGGGCGGGCGGACGCGACGCTATGCGCTTCGTGTACTCGGCCTGTTCACGCGCAGCCTTCGCGGCCGCCTCTGCGGCCTGCAGGGCGGAATCAGCCCGCGCCTGTATCTGCGCTAGAGCCTGCGCCTGGTTCTGCTGCATCTGCCTGGTGATTTCGTTCAGGCGGCGCGTGAGGTCGTCCACGATCTCGCGGCGCATCGCGTCCTGGTCGCGGCGCACTTCCGCGCGCAGCTCGGCGATTTCACCGCGAAACTTGTCGATGTCAGCACGGAGTTCGGCCGCGTCACCGCTGCCGCTCTCGACCTTCACGAGGCGAGCGGCAATCTGCTCCTGGTTGTTCGCCAGCACCTCGAACTGCTGGACGAGACGCGGCACCTCCTCAAGCGCCTGGCGTTCCTGGTAGGCCATGCGCGCACTGGCGGACGCCTCCATCACATTGGCGTCCTGCGCCCAGACCGGCGCCAAGGCCGCAAGGCCAAACAGAGTTATGAGTGATTTCTTCATTTGATTCTCCTTTGTTATACAATCCAGAAAATTATCCACAGCACGGCAATGACGCCGGCGAACGCCAGGAAACGCGATTGACGTCGGCTCACAATGGCGCATGCGTTTGAGAACCCGCATGCGGAAAGGCCGCCGCTGGAAAGACAGTGGAACAGGCGCCTCCGGACACGGTCCGAGCCCGGCGTGTCCGGTAACTCTTCGTCCTCGGTGTCAAGAAGCCACGGAATGTCATCGCCCGTCCAGGCGTGACTTTTTTCTACAAGCGATGTGTGAACTGCGGACATGGTCAGGGAAGTTTGATGGTCTGACCCGCCCTCACGCTGCCGTTGAGGGGAATCGTGGCCTTGTTCGCCTCGCGGATGTCACGCCACTTGCTGCGCGAGCCGTAGAAGCGCGAGGCGATTGTCATGAGCGTGTCGCCGGGTTGGACGACGTAAGTGTCGGGACGGGACGGGCTCGCAGGCTTCTTGACTCCGCCTAGCAGACCGTTCAGGCCACCGCTGTGCGCCACGCCTGCAGACGCAGCCGGCTTCGGATCGGACTCAGTCGAACGGTCAATGATAAGCGGCGGCTTCTTGATGGGCGGTGGCTGCGCAGGTCCCGACATCTCGTCGGCAGGAATAACCGGTTTCTGGATGGCCGTCGGACGGGACTTCCCACCCGCCTCCTCACGCTTCACCTTGGAAATCTGACTCTTAACCGCCGGAGAGGCAACAAGCGGACCTTCATCGCCGTCGTCTTCCAGAAGTTCCTTGTCCGTCGGAATCAACGGACGTTGGCGCTGCTCTTCCGCATCGGACACGCTCAGCTCTGCCAGAAGTTTCTTCGCCTCTGCGTTAAGGTTGGTTGCGCGCCCCTTCCCAGATGTACCGACACCCGAGAGAAGATAACGCAGGTTTTTGTTCTCCTTCTGGAGGCGGGCGACCTCCGCCGACAGGCGGGAGTTGTCCGCACTGAGCTTCTTCTCGCCGTCCGCTGGATCGACTTTGCGCGGCGGCGTGATTCCGTTCTTCCGCGCGTGCTCAGCAAGCATCATGCTCTTGCATTCTTCAATTCTGTCCGCAGCAAGCGTCGTCTTGTCCTCCGCCGGGCGCATGTCGAGGTAGAGGCTGAAATGAACCAGCGCGCCTTGGTAGTCCTTACGCTGTTCCTGCAGGAGCGTCGCCAGCTGGAAATGCGCAAGGTAGTCTTTCGGGTCGCTCTTTAGGACATGCTTGAAGCCCGCAATCGCGGCGTCTATGCGCCCGGCCTGGAAGTCCTCCATCGCATTGGCGCGCACGCCTGAGTTGTTGGGAACGTCCGTCGGCTGTCCGCAGCCGCACAGACCGCAGAGGAACGCAGCGCCCAGCGCTACCACGATCCACGCGGAATACTCACGAGTCTTCATCTTCATCCTCCTCTTCTTCTGTTTCGTCGTCATCGTCTAGTTCTTCTTCTTCGTCTTCAAAGTCTTCTTCGTCATCATCATCATCGTCATCGTCATCAAGTTCTTCTTCTTCGTCATCGTCGTCGTCATCGAATTCATCCGGCGTGTCGTCGATGAAGATGTCGTCGTCGTCGTTGACGCCCGTCGATCCGATGCGCGCGACGGTCAAAGGCTCTTCCGGAGATTCCGGAGTTTCCGGAGTTTCCGGAGTTTCCGGAATTTCCGGATTTCCCGGATTTTCCGGAGTTTCCGGAATTTCCGGTTCCTTCGGCTTCTCCTTCTTCACGAAGAGCTTCGCGCGCTCGCGCGGGTTGGATCGCTGGAGCGTGGGGTCGATCGCGTTGAGCTCACTCAGCGAGGCGAGGCCGAAGTGCTCAAGAAACAGCGGCGTGGTGCCGTAGAGGAACGGATGCCCGGGAAGTTCGCTGCGGCCGACAAGGCGCACAAGCTGCAAATCTACGAGCGTCTTCACGATCGTGTCCACCGCCACACCGCGAATCTGCTCGACCTCGCTCTTCGTGATCGGCTGGCGGTAGGCGATGATCGCGAGCGTCTCCAGCGCGGCGCGGGAGAGACGGTTCGGACGGTCCAGCTTCAGGAGCGCGCGCACGTAGCGTCCGCACGCGGGCGCGGTCTGCAGACGGTATGCGCCGCCCGCGCACACGAGTCGGAACCCGCAGCCGGAGCGCTCCAACTCCTTCTCGAGGCCGTGTACGGCCTGCTCGACCTCGCGCGTCGTGCAGCCCTGGTACACGCCCATTACCTCAGCGTTTTCGCCTTCCTCGGGCTCGACGCCGCGAATGCACTGGCGCAGATCGGTAATCGTAAGGGGTGTCTGAGAGGCGAAGAGCAGCGCGCCGACGATCTCCTGCAGCGATGACGGCAGGGGGATCTTCGGCTCCTTCGGCTTCGGAATCGGCGTGGGCTTGCGCTCCTCAGCCGGAGCGGCCTCCGCGTCATCGACCGGGATCTCCACCGGAGACTCAACAGGCGTCTCTATTTTCTCTTCTTCAGGTTCCATAGTCGTCGGGTGCCTCAAGTGGTTTGTCGTCCGGCATCTCCTTTGAGGGGAGAACCGTGATTTCGTGGAACGCGTCGTTCTGGTACACGATCACGCGGTGCTGGCGCAGGAGCTCAAGCAGGGCAAGGAACGTCACGATTACCTCGCCGCGCGGCGAGCGAGCCGTGAACAAAGTTGAAAACGAGATCTGCCCCTCCGCGCGCGAGCGCTCGAGGATCATGTCCATCTTGTCGGGCACGCTCCAGCGCATGCCCTTCAACTCCTCCTGAGGAATCTCGTTAAGCCGCGCGAGCACCTCCTGGAATGCCGTAAGGAGGTCGAACATGTCGATGCTCGCGAGCGCGTCCGCCGCATCCGCCGCTGTCTTCTCGAACTTGGGGCGCCCGCCGCCGTAGTCGAACGACTCCTGCGTGAGCGCCTCGTACTCGGCGAGTTTGCCGGCGGCGTCCTTGAACTTCTTGTACTCGATCAGCTGGCGCACGAGGTCGAGGCGCGGGTCCACCCACTCCTCGTCCGCGCCCTCCTCGGCTTGGCGTCGGTCGACGGGCAGCATCATGCGGCTCTTGATCACCATGAGCGTGGCGGCCATCACGATGAACTCGCCCGCCACGTCGAGATTGAGCTGGCGCATGAGGTCGAGGTACTGCATGTACTGCTCGGTGATGCGCCCGATCGGGATGTCGTAGATCTCCAGCTCCTCGCGGCGGATGAGATACAGAAGCAGATCAAGGGGCCCCTCGAAAATTTCGAGGTTCACCTTGTAGTCTTCTGCAAATAGTTCCGCTTGTGCCATCGTCAGTTAAATGGTTTTCAACTGTTTAACTTGCCAACTTGTTAACTTGTCAACTTGCAAACTCCCCAACTCTTCACAACCCCACAACCCGACGCACCTTCTCCATCGTGGGCGCGGCGGCTGCGCGCGCGCGCTTCGCACCGTCCTGAAGGATGTCCTCCAGCGCGGCGGGATCCTTTGCGAGCTCCTCGCGCCGCTCCTTGAACGGGTCGAACAGCCTGTGGTACGCCGCGAGGAGCGCCTTCTTCGCGTGACCGTAGCCGTAGTTGCCGGCGCGGAAGCTCGCGGCCATCTGCGCAACCTCCTCAGGCGTCGCGAAGAGCTTGTAGAGCTCGTAGATGGAGTTGCCTTCCGGCTCCTTCGGTTCCTCCATCGTCTTGGAGTCCGTGACAATGCCCATCACCTTCTTTTTCGCGGAGACGTCGAAGAGTTCGATCGTGTTGTGGTAGCTCTTGGACATCTTCTGCCCGTCGGTGCCGGGAATGGTGGCAACCGTCTCGGGGATGTAGGCGTCGGGGATCTTGAAGATCTCGCCGTAGGCGTTGTTGAACTTGATCGCGAGGTCGCGCGTCACTTCCAAGTGCTGCTTCTGGTCCTTGCCCACCGGCACGAGGTCGGACTGCATGATGAGGATGTCGGCCGCCATGAGGACGGGATACGCGAAGAGCCCGTGCGTCGCGTCAAAGCCGTGCGCCATCTTGTCCTTGTAGCTGTGGCAGCGCTCGAGAAGGCCCATCGGCGTGAGACACGAAAGGTACCACGCGAGCTCCTGCACCTCCGGCACGTCGCTCTGACGATAGACGATCGTCTTCGCCGGATCGAGGCCGCAGGCAAGGTAGTCGAGCGCCACCTCGCGCGTCGATTCGCGCAGCGCCGCGCCGTCCCGCACCGTGGTCATGGCGTGGAAATTCGCAATGAACATGAACATGTCCTCGCCCTTCGCCTGAAGGTCGAACATGGACTTCATGGCGCCGAAGTAGTTGCCCCAATGCAACTTCCCCGACGGCTGAATGCCTGTCAAGATACGCATAAGCCTAATGCCTCCTAAAAATGAATGAGTATTTTACCCTTTTTCGGACGCGATTTCAAGCCGTCAATCGTGCGCTTTACAGCCGAGTACAGTATCTGGTATACTGTTCGCAGCCGTTCGGCGAATTGGCATGCTCGCCTACCGGACATGCGGCCGAACGGCAGAACAAGAAAGGAAGCCGACATGTTCCAGTCATTGATCCTCGCAGCCGTTGCGGCCCAGCAGAACGCGGTGCCCTACTCGATCATCGCGTACGCCGTCGCCGCCGTTCTAGTGGCCGTGTTCTTCGCCATGGGCTACTGCAAGGCGCCGCCGGACAAGGCGTTCATCATCAGCGGCCTCAAGAAAAGGGTTCTCATCGGCAAGGCCGGTTTCCGGATCCCCTTCTTCGAACGACTCGACCAGGTCACGCTCGAGCTCATCCAGGTGGACGTGAAGACCAAGCAGAAGGTGCCCAACAAGGACTTCATCAATGTCAACGTGGACGCCGTGGTCAATATCAAGATCAGCAAAGACCCCGAAAAGCTCGCCCTCGCCGCCACCCACTTCCTCAACGCCTCGCCGTCCTACATCAACGAAAAGGCGACCGAGGTACTGGAGGGCAACATGCGCGAGATCGTGGGCGAGATGACCACGAAGGAAATGGTGCTCAATCGCAAGCAGTTCGCCGAGTCGGTGCAGAAGAACGCCTCGCCGGACCTCGAGAAGATGGGCCTCGAGATCGTGTCGTTCAACGTGCAGAACTTCACCGACGACGACCACGCCATCGAGAACCTCGGCATCGACAACATCGCCACCATCTCCAAGGACGCCGCCATCGCCCGCGCCAACGCCGAGGCACAGGTGGAGCAGGCCCGCGCCCACGCCGCAAAGGAAGCCAACGACGCACGCGTGGCCGCCGAGACGGAAATCGCCATCCGCAATAACGAACTGGAGATCAAGAAAGCCGACCTCAAGAAGCAGGCCGACATCCAGCTCGCCATCGCCGAGGCCGCCAAGGGCATCCAGGCAGAGGAGCAACGGAAGATTCTCGAAGCCACGCAGGGCGACGCCAGCATCATCGCGCTCGAGAAGAAGACAGAACTGCAGCAGCGAGAAGTGTCCATTACCGAAAAGAAGCTCGACGCCGAAATCCGCAAGAAGGCCGAGGCCGAGAAGTTCGCAGCCCAGCAGAGCGCCGACGCCCGGCTCTACACCATACAGAAGAACGCAGAGGCCGAACTCGCCGAACGCACGCGGAAGGCGGAAGCCGTGCAAGTGGAGGCGGAAAGGGCCGCAGACGCCACAAAGGCCGCCGCAGACGCCACCCTCTTCCAACAGACAAAGGAGGCCGAGGCGAAGCTCGTTCTCCAGACGAAGGAAGCCGAGGCGATCAAGGCCATCGCCGAGGCGAACAAGGTCAAGGGCGAGAACGAGGCATACGTCATCAAGGCCAAGGGCGACGCAGAGGCCGAGGCCATCAAGGCAAAGGCGCTCGCGGAGGCCGAGGGCCTGGAGAAGAAGGCGGACGCCATGGCAAAGTACGGCGAGGCCGCGAAGATGGACCTCCAGCTGCAGGTCGCCAAGGAGTTCGTGAGGGTACTTCCAGGAATCGCCGAGGGAATCGCCAGCGCCTACTCGAAGGTCGGCAACATCACGATGTACGGCGACCAGAGCGGAAAGATCGCCTCGGAGGTGATCGACCGCACCACGCAGCTCTTCGACGGACTTGGCAAGTCGCTCGGCTTCGACATCAAGTCGGCCATCGGCGGCGCTCTCGCCGCCAAGCTGATGTCGTCCGGCGGCGGCAACAAGGACGCCAATGCCGCCGAAACCAAAAGCTAACGCCGCGCAATGGACTTGTAGGTTGGCGGCATGGACTCAATCACCATGCGGCCCTTCTCAAGTAGGTCGCGCAGGCGCGGTGCGTCCTGCGCGTCCAGCGCCGACTTGAATTCAGTCAGGCGCTCAACGAGGCCGCCGAGCACGGAGGAGAGCGCCTCTTTGTTGGCGAGGAAGAGGTTCGTCCAGATGTCGGGGTTGAGGCGCGCGACGCGCGTCATGTCGTAGAAGCTCCCGGCGGAAAAGCCCGCGTGGTCTTTTGCAAGGGGATCCTGGATGTAGGCGGACGAGACGACGTGCGCGAGCTGGCTCGTGAGGGCGATCATCTCGTCGTGGTGCTCGGGCGTGGTGGACACCACGCGTCCGAAGCCGAGTCCCTTGAAGAACGCCTCCAGCATGTCGAGCGGACCGCGTCCGCACGAAGGATACGGCGTGAGGATCATCGACGCGTCGGAGAAGAGGTCAGGCGTCGCGTTCGCGTAGCCGGCCACCTCCTTGCCCGCCATCGGATGCCCGCCCACGAACGTCCACGGCGTGTCGTCGTAGGCGTATTTGCGCAGTGCCGCGCAGATTGTGCCCTTCACGCCCGTCGCGTCCACCACCACGGCGCCGGGCTTGAACGCGGCCTGGTGGGCGTCGATCCACGGCACGACGGCGTCGGGCGGCAGGGAGATGAGGTAGAGGTCGGGGCTGCCCGCCGTCGAGGTCATGTCCTCCTCCAGCACGGCCGCCGCCGCGCCATCCGCGACTGCCCGCTCGGACGTCGCGCGCGTGCGGTTCCACGCCGCCACGCGATGCCCCGCGCGTGTCGCCGCCTTCGCGAACGACCCGCCGATCAAGCCCAATCCAATGACGCCGATAGTCATGCAAGATGTTCCTTTGTCTGTGCGCATCCGCGCAAACTGTCGTTCAGGTTTTTCATGGGCGGCCATTATACCATAATTTGCCCGATCGGTGACAGGGGCGCGTACAAGCAGCGTTTCACACAGCCGATTGCGCTTGAAATGCTGTTGGTGTAGGGGAACACGCCACCGTCATCCCTGCGCCGACCTTACAGAACCAGTTGCAAAACCTTTCTTGCTTTCGCTATTGGGAGTTTCGAAGATTGGGAGACTTGGAGAAAAAGTTCAAAAAGGCTCAATAACTCCAAGACTCCAAAGAGCGAAAGCAATGAACGCGTGTCAATGGCAGATTTCCAAATCCCAACTGCCTCTTACTTAATGATTATGCAGAAACCGCCCTTGAACGACACGCGAAGGCCGTTCGTTTCCGAGACAACGCGGAACCTGGCCCCCGTCGCGGCGTCCGAGCTGAACGTGACGCCGGTGGGAATCGCGTCCCAGGAGAGCAGATAGCCGTTGGGCTTCCCAGTGGTCGCATCCTTCGACCGTGCCAGGTCCTTAATGGCCGTCGACGCCGGTTCGAGCTTCAAGGTGATGTTCGCGCCGGAGGCGTAGACGATCGTCGGCGATGCAACGGGGAACGCCCCCGTCCACTGCGTGAAGTCGAGCGTCGCGCCGTCGGCGAGCGTGATGGTATGCGCCGCCGTGCCGGAGACCGGCGCGAACGAACCGGCAACCGAGATAGCGTTTCCGCCGAGCGTCACTGTGCCAGTGACGACGCTCGTGCCGCAGTTCGCGACGTCGAGCGTGCCGCCGGCGATGTTGACCACGCTCGTGCCGGCGGAGCCGACGGACTTCGGCACGGAAACCGTCGTGCCGCTAGCCGCATTGATCGCGCCGCCGTAGGCAAGCGCGCCGCCCATGGAGAGCGTTCCCGCCCGCACCTCGATGCCGCCGGTGAAATATTGCCCCGTCGTCGGCGCGACGAGCGTCCCCGCGCCATCCTTCACGATCTTCACATTGCCCGCGATCTTAGACATGTCGGCGAGCGAGAGCGTTGCATTCTCCGCCACGGTGATGTGCAGTTCGCCGCCACCGCCAGTCGCCGAATATGCAAGTGTCCCAATATTGAAATCAGCAGTGCTGGCACTGTTGCCGTTTACATAGAACTTGTTGTTTTTCCTGTCGAACATTCCGGGCTTGCCGTCGGTAATCCTCATCGCAGGCACAAAGTCGCGTATGACGGTTTCGCCCTCGCTTATCTTGCAGTAATACACGCGCACACCCACATAGGGATTGTCGTAAAGCGTCCCGTTAAGGTTATGATGGCCGAAGATGTATGCCGTGACGGGAGTCGTCGAACCCCAATCCACGCCGTTGCCGGTGCAATATGTCGACCCGTTGATGGTGCAATCTCCGCTCTTGTTCAAATGGACCGTGAATGCAGTATTGTTTTTCGCGGTTCCCCAAGTGCCTTCAGGCGATGTTCCGGCGGATTTCCAGTAAGATGCTTTGTACATCCACCCGCCCAAGGCGTAGTTCTGTCCCGCCGAACCGCTACCGTTGCGTCCGCCGCCGCCGAAATACGAATACCAATTACCACTACCATCCAGAGACGGATTGTATTCGACTTTCATATCGACTACTGTTCTTGGGTTATGGCAGTAGCCCGTGTCGATAAACTGTTTTCCAGACGAGGTGGAGTGCAACCACGTCGCTTCCAGACAGACATCGCCATTTTCTCCATAGTAAATACCGCTGGACTGGCAAGAAGTATCGATTATCGCACCTCCCGATACGCTATTCGCCACTATGAGCTCCTGTCCGTTAAGGTCGAGCGTTACGCCTTCGCCAAGAGTTATCGCGCTCTTCGTCGTCCAGTCGGCGTCGGCGCCGAGGCGGAACTTGAGGGTTGTGTTGTCGGGAAGCGTGTTGGCGAGCGCGACGCCGTATTTGTTCGAGCAGCTCCAGTTGCCCGGATCGTCGAAGTTTCCTGCCTCGCCGCGGCCCGTCCACACCGCCGTCATGGGCGAAGTCAAACTCTCCACCTTGATTGCCGTGCCGCCCTCGATGCTCGCCTCGTATGCGGTCGGGTCGGCGAGCGAGACGAAGCCGGGAGCAGCAGTCACGCCGGAGCCGACATTGAGCGCCGTCGTGTTCAGCTGGAACGTCGCGCTGGAGCAGTCCGTCATGTCGATAGAGACGACCGGCTGCACGTCCGCCACGCCGGTTTCGAGCGCAAGCGTTCCGGCGATCGTCGCCGTCGTTGTGTTGCCCGAACCGGAAGCGAGCACCTTGAGCGTACCGCCCGCGAGCTTGAAGTCGTTGGTGTAGGACGCGCCGTCGCCCGCCGCAATCTCGATGGTCCCGCCCGCCGTCGCGGTAATCGGCGTTCCGGCGAGGAAGGCCGCCGTCTGCGTCATGGGAAGCGTTCCCGCCGCGACTTCGAGGCCGCCCGCGAAATACTGCCCGTCCGCCGGAAGCGTCATCGCACCCGCGCCTTCCTTCACCACCTTGATGCCGCCGACGATCTTCGCCATCGAACCGAGCGCGGCGGACGATTCCGCCGGAACGGTGATGTGCAGTTCGCCCGCGCCCGTCGCGCTGCCGTTCGTCGCGTAAGGACCGGCGATGAACGCGCCGCTGCCTTTGTTGGTGTAGAACACCCCGTTCTCCTTGTCGAGCATGCCGAGCACACCGTCGGAGAGGCGCTTCGCCGCCACAAAGTCACGCTTGACGTCATAAACACCCGCCTCGTCCGTTTTTTCCTTCACAATGCAGTAGTAGATGCGCCCGTTGAATCCGAACTGATTGCCGCTGCCCTGGTTCAGTGCGAACATGAAGTCGTTGCGCCCGGACGACCCGCCCGCGCCGGAGGTATAGGTCAGATATGTGGAAGTGTCGCTCGCATTACCGAACGTGCACGTTCCGCCAAACTCCATGTGCGCAAGATACGGCACGTTCTTCGGATAGGGGGTGCTTGTGGAGCCGTCGGTTGTCACGCCTTTATAATGGTTGTCTCTGTATATCCAGCCGGCAAATGCGTTTGCCGTGCCATTTCGCGCGCCATAGTAGCAGTACCAGTCGGTCGTGGTCTTGAGAATCTGCACCTTCATATCGACGACCGTGTTGGTGTTGTGCTGGTAGCCCGTGTCGATGTATTCCATGCCGTGGTTGTAATTGTCGATGGTCGTTCCAGACGCCAGATACTCCAGCTGGATGTAGAAGTTACCCGAGGCGTCCTTCAGCGTCGTGTAGTAATTGTTGGAGCTGTCGATGACTATGCCGTCGCCGGTGATTGAGGTCGCCGTCAGGTTGTGTCCATTGAGGTCGAGCGTCACGCCCTCGCCGAGAGCGATCGCACCCTTGGCCGTCCAATCGGCGTCGGCATCAAGACGGAAGAGGACGGTATCGGCGCTGGGAAGCGTCGTATTGTCGAGCAATCCCCCAAGTTTGTTGTAGCAATTCCAGTTGCCCGGATCGTCGAAGTTCCCTGCCGTGCCATTGCCCGTCCACACGGCGGTAATCGGTGCGGTCAGGCGGTCGATCCGTATCAATGTCGCGCTTTCGAGCGTCACGCCGTAAAGCGGGTTCGCCGTCGCAATACATTCGGATGCCGTCGCGCCCTCGCCGAACGTGATGCCGACGACCGTGAACTCCAATCCGGCGCCGGAGAAAGCGGTTGTGTCGAAAAGCAGTTTCGCACCGGCCTCCAGCGACACCGCCGCCGGCATAACGGCACTCGCCGCGCCCGTACATGCGATTGACACCGTGGCTCCCGCCTTTATCGAAAGATCGGTCTTTATCGACGCGGCCAGCGCGTCAGTGGTCTGGAGCCGCCCGTCCTGCACTTCTATTCCGCACACCCAGTCCGCCGAGACGTCCTGCACAAGCGTTCCCTTGCCTGTCTTCACGAGTTTCACCTTGCCGTAGAGCTTCAGCGAGGAAAGATTGACGCTGTCGCCCTCGTCGATGTCGAGGACGAGCGTTCCGGCGGCGGCGATTTCCGCGGCCGTCGCGGTGAGCGTTGTCGCCGTCGCAGGACCGGCCGTGAAGTCTGCCGTGCTGTCCGGGTTCGCGTTCGTGTAGAATACGTCGTTCACCTTGTCCATCATGCCCGGCTTGTCGTCGGCGCGGCGTTTCATCGGGATGAAGTTGCGGACCAGATTGGCGGCGGCGGTGCCGCCGTCCTTGATTTCGCAAAGATAAATGCGCGAACCGACATAGGAGCTGTTCAAGGTTCCATCGAGGTTGTGGTGTCCGAAGAGATACGCCGTCACCGGCGTGACGTCGGTCGGCCACTCCGTCGCGCTCGCCTTTTCCACTCCTGTGACCAAACCGCTGTTGCTTGCGTTCGCGACATAGCAGTTGCCGCTGTCGCCGGCCGCCGAACTCTTCCTGATGAAGAGATGGTAGTCGGTGTTGGCGCTCGAACCCGCCCAACTCCCTTCGCCGCTTCCAAGCGACTTCCAATGGTAGTATCTGCCGCCGGTATAGACGATCCAGCCTCCGAACGAATACTTCGCGTCGCGCCCGCCGCCGCCGAAATAGGAGAACCACGTATAAGCCGTCGAATAGGACGGATGCCGGAACTTGATGTGGACGTTCGACCTGGTGCTGTGGATGTATCCGGTATCGATGAACTGCTTCCCCGCCGTGGTCGATTCAAGATATGTCAGTTCCTGATAGAGCGCGTACTGGTCGTTCAAGGTGTCGGTAATGACACCCTGACCAGTCACGCCCTTCACGGTGAGGTTGTGGCCGTTGAGGTCGACTGCCGCGCCGTCGAGGATCAGCTGCCCGTTGACGGTGACGTCTTCGGTCAGTTTCGTATCGGCGCTTATTGTATGGTCACCGTCAATCGTCTGGGCGAACGACGGCGTGGGCGCCAGCGCGGCGCAGATTGTGGCCGCGACAAGCGCGGCCCTCCCGATGCGGACGCGACGGAGCGCGTCCATCCCGACTTCCAACAGCTTGAACGACATGTTTATGCTCCTTATGCTGTAATTCGCCTTCCGGAGGAATCCACCTCCCCCGGAGTTCGCTCAGTAGTCTAGCATTTTTTTGTTTGCCGTCAAGTGGCATTTTTCCGGATTTTCCGGACCTTCCGGAATTTCCCGGATCCTCCGGTTTCTCCGGATCCTCCGGATTTTCCGGATCTGTCACTTGTCGTCGGAATTGCCTGCGTCTTGCATCTTCACGCGGACGATGCGCGTGGTCGCGAGGCGGCGCACGGAGAGGTTGAACTCGGTCTTGCCGTTGACGGCTTCGCGCAGCGCCTTGACGTCGGCGACGGGCTTGTCGTCCACGTGCGTGACGATCTCAAGCGGACGCAGCCCCGCCACGGCCGCCGGATCGCCGGGCTTGACCTTGCTCACCACCACGCCCGGCGCGTCGTCCGCGAGCTTGAAGAACCCGCGCACCTCGAACGTGAGGTCGGCGAAAGCCGCTCCTAGCGTCTTGCTCTTGAAGCGCTTCGCGTTCCTGAAGTGGACGGGCGTCTGCGCAAGCGTCAGCTTGACTTCCTTCTTCTGTCCGTCCGAGACGTATCCCACCTCCACGGTCGTGCCGATGCCGAAGCGCGTGAACACCTCGTTCACGCCCTTTTCGACGTCCGGCCACGGCGCGAAGTCGTCCGCGTCGAATATCTCCAGCCGACTGCCGTCCAACCGCTCGATGAGCTCCGAGAGGTCGAAACTGCCGCCAAACCGAGACGACGCCTCAAGCGCGATGCGCTCGTTCTCGCCGTCCCGCCGCGCGTAGAGCAGCACATCGCCCGGACGAATCCCCGCCTTCTCGGCGGGCGAGCCGGCGAACACGCGCCCCACGAGCGCGCCCTCGGTGCGGAACGCCTTCAGGAAACCGGCCGACTTCTTCTCGCGTGCAAGATCCGCCGTCATGGGCTGCGTCTCCACGCCGATCCACGCGACGCGGATACGGTCCTTGCCCTTGCGGATCGCGTATTCGGGATTGAACTTTCTGTCCCCGAGCAGCGCGGTGAGCGACGCAGACGAGACGACCGTATCGCGCGACCATTCCTTCCCGGTGCGCCGATTGCATTTTCCCATCACGAACTCCCCGTCTTCGGTGACGGCGAACGGGAGGCGTCCATTCTGGGCGTTGAGTCGCACGTCCGGCACCGTCTCGCCGCCGCGTACCGTCTCGAACTTGAGGGCGCGTTCCTGTAGAAGCTCGCCTGAAAGGACGCCGTCCATGCTCCGTACGGACAGCGTGTAGAGCTTGCGGAGCATGAGGTCTTCCACCTTGCCGCTGTACAGCTTCATCGGCACGACGCCGGCCGGATGCTTGCCGTCGGGGAAACGGACGACCGCGAGTGCGTACTTGTCGAACGCGCCAACGTATTCAAGCGGCATCCGCTTGCCGTCCGGCATCACGGCCTCGAGTTTGTCAATCTCGGCGGTCATGGAGGCGTCGAGGTTCAACGGCACCAGCAGCTCGCCGTTCGGCAGGGCATAGCCCACCACGTCGATGTCAAGTCCCTTGCCGTCGTCCTCCCCGCGAATCCGGATCGAAAAGCGCGAACGACCGGAACTGCGCTTCTCCTCCTCGCGGTGGACATAGACGGGCACGAGCGACGCATTCACTTTCGTCTGCATCGCATCGAGACGCGCATCGAAGGCAAACGGCTCTTCGCCCTTCCACGTCTTAGGCGCGGTGAATCCCTTCTCGCCCAGAACGACAGGCGACGTGAAGGAGAGCGACACGGGCCGGTTCTTCGCGTCGAGGACGATCACGTTCGCGGGCATCGGCGCAAGGTCCTTGCCGATTCCGGCATAGTGCCGGAACTTGAGCGCGCTACCCTGCAGGAGTCCCGAGACGAACAGCCCGTCCTCCTTCGCATGGAAAAAGAACTTGGCCTCCTCGGCGGGGACGTTCCCTCCCGTAAACGCAAGTGGCTTCGCCCCTTCGATTGGACGTTCCGCCTTGAGTTCGACAGCGGCCTGTTCGGGATACCGACGCACGGGCGCGGCCTTGTACCGACGTCCGCCGAACTCAATCACGACGGAATCCACGAAGTTCGAGCGTACGGTGAGGTCCTGCACCATCACGCGGTCCGGCCCCACTACATACCCGGCCATGACGAGCGGCTTGTCGTTGTCCACGTAGTCCGACAGGCTGTTGTAATGCGTCCGGTTACAGTTCGGACACATGTAGGGGATGTTGAATCCCGTGGATTCGTCGCCCTCGGGCGCCTTGAAGCGCACCTCCACGGCCACGGCCGACCGCGCATGCTCCTTCACTAGGGCGCGCGTCGCGGCGATGTCGCGCGGACTATCCGCCGCGCACGTGATGGCAGCTGCCGCCACCAGGCTAATCAGTACGGTCTTTACTGGCTTTTTCATTGCAGGTCGTCCTTTTCGGTGTCTTCACGGTACTTGAGAATAATGTGAAACTCGCGGCCCTTGCGGTCCACGGTGACGGACATCTTGTCTTGAACGGGCAAGCCGTCGAGGGCCTTCTTGTAGAGCGCGTCGAGGTCCTCGAGCGTCTCGACCTTCTTTCCGTCCATCGACTTCACGATGTCCCTGCTCTTCAAACCGGAGGTTGCGGCGTTGCCCTCCCAGGCGGTCGCGGCCACGTACACGCCGCCGGACGGCGCGAAGAACGCGAGTTCCGGTTCGTTGAAGCGGTTGATCTCCTTCGCCGTGAAGCCCCAGCGCGGATACACCTTTTCGGCGCCTTCGACCTTGCCCTTCTCGCGCGGCACCACCGACGCGGAGAGGGTTTCGCCGCCCCGCGCGTAGTCGATCTTCACCGCCTTGCCCACCGGGAACCTGCCGAGACGCCTCTCGAGGGCGGGCAGGTCCTCGGCGTTGAGCGCCGTGACGGGGACGCCGTCCACCGCCACGATGCGGTCGTTCACCTTGAAGCCGGCCTTCCGCGCCGGCGAGCCGATGTCCGTGCCCGCCACGATCACGCCGTTCGTGAACGGGAAGTAGGTGTTTCGGTTGAAGTCGTGGAGCGGCTGGAACTGGAAGCCGAACCAGCTCCAGTTTGCGTTGCCCTTCTCGCGGAGATAGGGCAGCACCTCCAGGATCGTGGGAGAGGGGATGGTGAACGCCTGCGCGCCCATGAGGTTGCCGCGCGCGTTCAGGCCCACCACGCGGCCCGCCGTGTCGACGAGCGGCCCGCCGGAATTGCCGGGCGAGATGGCGGCGTCGGTCTGGTACCAGAGCGTGTACTGTCCGCACTTCTCGAGGTAGCGGTCGGTGCAGGAGACGATCCCCATCGTGACGGAGCGGGCGAGTCCCCACGGCGCGCCCATCGCGAGCACCACGTCGCCCACGTTCACGGGCTCGGGCGAGAGCGCGGCGGCGCGCAGGCGCGGGGCCCCTTCGGGCATCTGCAGCTTCAGGAGGGCCACGTCCATGTCCTTGTCCGACCCCAGCACCTTCGCGTCGTACGACGTGCCGTCGGAGAGGAGGCAGCGGATCTCCACCGCCTTGTCGATCACGTGGTGGTTCGTGAGCAGTTCGCCGTCCTCCGTGATCACCACGCCGGAACCCGACGCGGTGTGCTTGCCGTCCTTTCCGTTGTCAAGGTCCTTGCACACCACGCGCACGTACACGAGCGACGGGAACACCTTCTCCTTCGCCTGCAGCACCACGTCGCGGAAGTCGGTCGGCTGCGCCGTGCGGCAACCAGTTACCGCGCACGCGAGCACGACGGCCAGCGCGCCCAACGCAGCCAGCGCACATCGACTTGTCGTTGTTCTTTTCATCACCTTTGGCTCCTGTTCGTTCGATTCACTTTCCACTTTCCACTTTACACTTTACACTCTCAGCGACGCCAGCTCGAGAAATCCTCCCGTACCTCTGCGTTGGGGATTCCGAGGGTCAACCTCTTCGTCTTCTTGTTGTAATCTAGTATCGTCAGATAACCGGTCTGGAAGAGCATCCCCACGACCGGGAACTTGCGGAGATCGGAAACGTCCAGCATCGCTTTCGAGACGTTTTCCAATTCCTCCGGATCAATCGCAAGGACATCGCCCCTGGCGAGCATGTTCATCAGGAATGATGCCTTCCCCGTCTCCGCCCAGTAGAGTTCGAATTCGTCCTTCTGGTTCGCCATCGTGAGATTGATGGAAACTGGATTGTAAACATTCTCTCCCTTGCCAAGCCAGAAACGGTAGCCGTTGTAGAGCCGCTTGATCTCGGCTCGGTACGCCTTTGCCGATAGCTGCATCACCTTGCGGTGCGCCTCCATGTGCTCGGAGAAGTAACGGTTAAGTTCGTCCTCAGTATAGCCGAGCATCGAGGCATAGTCATCCTCAAAGGAAATATCGACGAGCGAAGAGAGCGCAGAGAAGATCGAGAGCTTCGTGAACTTGCTGACGCCCGTGATCATCAGAAAACGAATCTTCCCGGAGCGGTCCTTCATCTGCCCATAGATGGGCGCAAGTGAGGAGCGCACGCGCTCCGCGACCTCTACGTTCTTCAGAGCCTTCGCCACGGGGTCGTCGTACTCGTCGATCAAGATGACGGGCGGGGTGCCCTTCTTTGCAAGAGCGTCTATGGCGTTCCCGAAGTTGGCTTCCGGCGTCAGCTTCGAGTTGTATTTGCATCCAGCTCCAGCAAGCCCGTGCTTCATGCATTCAGGCAGATTGGTGGAAAACCTGTCGTAGTCTTCCGCCGCGCACATCCCCATGTTGAGGTGGATGACGGGGAACTTCTTCTTCCAGTCCCAGTCGGTGTCCATGATGGCAAGCCCTTCGAAGAGCTCGCGCTTCCCCTGGAACATCGCCTCAAGGGTAGATATCATCAGCGACTTGCCAAACCTGCGCGGACGCGCAAGGAAGAACATCTTCTCGCCCTCTGCCGTGGCGAGACGGTGGAACCACGCCGTCTTATCGACATACACGTAGCCCCTGCGGCGGATCTCGCCGAAGTCGTT
>CAMKJU010000049.1 GCA_946413265.1 uncultured Lentisphaerota bacterium | reverse complement strand
CGCTTTCGGCGAGGATCGTGTTCGTGAAGTTGTCGTACTCGTCGATGATGACGTAAAGCTTCAGGCCGGTGTGCTGCAGCCCGGACGCGATCGCGTTCAACTTGTTACCGGCGGTCTGCGTTGCCAGAACGCGGTCAACAAGACCGTCAGGCAACAGTTCGCGATAGTCCCGCACGAAGGTGTCGCAGCGGAGGCCGGCGTATCCGTTGAAGTCCGTCTCCACCCGTGCGACGTCTTTCGACACCGTGGAAAAGTCGAAGCGGAGCACGAGGTACTTGCCGCGCTCGTCCGTCGGGTTCGCCCCGATGTCCGTACCGGAAAAGAACTCGTCGAACCGGTCGGCGTACCGCACGTCGTAGTACGCCTCGAGAATCGAGGTGAAGAGCGACTTGCCGAACCTGCGGGGACGTAGGAACACCGCGTAGGCGATGCTCTCCAGATCGCGTATCTTCGCGGTGCGGTCGACGAACCAGGCGTTCCTCCGCCTGATCTGCGCGTAGTCCGCCACGCCGTAGAGTATAGGTCTTGTTCCGTCCATCGCCGCACATTATACCACAAATCCTCGCCGGTGGGCGGGGATTTGGGATTTTCCGGATCCTCCGGATGTTCCGAATTTTACGGATCTGCGGGGACAGCCCCCGCAGTCGTTCCTGTTTAGCCCTGATGAAGGCGCCCCTGCGTCACGGAGCGGAGAAAATCGCCGCGTCACCGGGATCGAGCCAGAAGATGTCCGAATAGGCGTCGAGCTTGGCGCGGGTGCCGTCCCTGCGGACGATTTCCGAGCCGGGCGCGAACTTCGCCTTGAACGCCATGTCGTCGTTCGGATTGCGGTTTACGACCATGAAGTAGTCCTTGCCGGCGTTGTTCAGGTGCGATACGACGAACTCGCCGGACTTGACGGGCGAGAACGAAGCCACGAACGACGGAAGAAGCTTGGGGTCGAAGCGCTTCGTCCCAAGCGGGATGTCGATGCCCGTATGCCGCACGCTCCGCACCTTCGCGCCGACAAACACGTAGGCGCGCGCCTGGAGCTCGGCGTTGAGTTCGCGCACGCGCTCGAACATCGGGCCGCGCTTGCCGTCGTAGAGGATCGGCGCGTTGTTGTAGCCGTAGTACGGCTTCGGAATGTAGTAGCGGTAGTATTGGAGCCCCTGCGCGCCGTAGGCGAGGTTGGAATACTGCTGCAGGCGGAAATGCTCCATCGTCGGGACCGGATAATCCTGCCCCGGATAGTGCCGGTGCGCCGCAAGAAGCGCGAACGCAAACATCGGGATGTTGCGCTCGCGGGCAAGCGCGCTCGTCGTCTCAAGCGTCTCGTACCACCGCTCCTTCAGGAACACGCGCGCGCCGTGCAGCCGGAAGTCGCCGTCCTCAAGCGGCTTGAAGGAGAGGACGGGGTACGTGTCAAAACTGATCAGCTTGAGCGGCACGGCGGCATACAGCGCCCGGATGTATTCGTCGTGGGTCGCAAAGCCGGTGTACGCCATCTGGCGCTCCGCGTCCTTGCGCTCCCACCTGTCGCACAGCGCGCCAAAGAGATTCACATAGCACGCGTGCGCCGGGTCGAGCCTCTCGTATCTCGCCACGCAGTCGCGGATGCCGTCGAAGACCCGCTTGTGCGGTTCGTCGACAATGTAATAGTATTCAAGCGCGGGGGAGCCCTTGCAGGCCGCCGTGAACGCCTCTGCGTTGGCCGCCATTCGCTTGATGTCATGCAGCCCAATGACGAGTTTGACGCCGACCTTCTCCGCTTCGCCGAGGATCCTCTTTGCGGCGCCCGCGGAGGCGCACCACTGCACGACGTGAGTAAACCCGGCCTCCTTCGCCTCGGCATACCGCGCCGCCGTCGCCTCCGACTCCGGAAGCGTTCCCCACACGATCAGGGGCAGCTTTGCATCTGCGAACGCGGCAAGTGGAAGAAATGCGCAAGCGGCAACCGCCGCCTTGGTCAAGGCCGGCGCTCTCGCGCTCAATCTCTCGACTTCAGTGCCTTCCTGCAACTTTTTCATCTGTTGATCTCCTTATTGGTTTGTCTGTTTGGTATAGTTCAACACATCGTCTATGGCCATGGCTGGTTTTGCAACTACCTAGACGGGCTAACGGGAAAGAACGACGTCGGCGCGGCGCGAAGCAGGCGTGACGACGAGATCCTTCAGTTCGCCGTTCTCAACGCGGCCCTCGACGGTGGTGCTGCCGGGCGCGTTAAGCTTGAAGTCGCAGTTCCAGTCCTTCGGCCATGCCGGAAGGAGGAAGATTTTCCTCCCCTCGACCTGCATGAGCATCGACTGTATCGTGTTCTGGAAGTTGCCGCCCTCGTCCTGGTCGGGACGCCAATTCAAATTCGGCCCCCAGTACGCCGGCCAGCGGAACGCCTTGTCCACGTGCTTGAGGGCGCGGTCCGCAATGTGCGTCCTCGCCTCCTCCGCCATGCCGAGGTATGCGGCGTTCAGCTCGTCCTGGGCCCAGCCGAAGTAGAGCTTTTGGAAACGCCCGTCGGTGTAGGTGCGGCGGCCAAGTTCCACGTTGGGTTTTTCAAACGAGCAGAGGCGGAACGGGAATACGCAGTAGAGTTCCGGCGTCTCGCCGGCGTGCAGGTTCGCGAACTTCTCCGCCGGCGCAAATACGACAGCGCCGTTCTCGAGCTTGCGCGTGGGCAGTTCCGGCACTCGCGAACGGATCTTCGCGAAAAGCGCGCGGTCTTCCGGCCGCAGCAAGCCGTCCGGCAGGGCAAGCAGAAGGTCGGTCACGCGCGTGAGGCCGGATATTTCCGTCATCGGGTTCGTGCAGTCCCACCACATCTCCGCCGCCTGTGCCGGATTCATGAGGTAGCGTCCATTGTCGTCAAGACCGTAGTGTTCGTCGAAGTGGCGCACGTATTCGCGGATGGCCGGAAGAGCCTTTGCCTTGAACCAGGCGTCGTCGCCGGTGTGGGCGCGGTAGTCGAGAATCATCAGCGAAAGTTCAAGCTGGCAGAGCCATTCGTACTTGTGGTACCCGCTCGCCTGAAGATTGTCCTTGCGGTCGCGCCACGCACATTCCATCCCGTAGCTGCCCATGAAATGGTCGCCCCACGGCTGGATGCACTCAGGGATGTAGGCGCCGCCGTGGTTCAGGTACTTGCGCGTGCGCCTCACGCAGAAGTCGAAGAGCCCGAGATACATCTTGAAAAGCGGCTGGATCATGTCGAGGTCGCCTGCGGCGAACATCGGATAGTACGTGAGGCGCGTGTTCTGCCACCAGTAGCCGTTGCCCCAACGGCGGTAGTCGGGGTCTCCCCTGTGCGAAATGGTGAAAAGCGAACCGTTGAAGCGGGTGGGCAGACGGCCCCGGGCCGTACAGCCAATGAGATACCGTTGCGCGGCGTAGGCGGTAGTGATGGCGGCACATTCCTCGGCGAGCGTTGCCTGCGTATCGAGACGGAACACCTCGCATTTCCCGTCCACGGATATCTCTGCGTCACCGGTCTGCGACACCCTCACTTCAAGCGACACTTCGCGTCCCGGATGCAGTTTCGCCGGATGATAGACCGTGCGCCCGCCGGCGACCATGCGGATGCGGCCGTTTAAGACGTCGATGAGAAAGCCGTCAGGCATTCCGGGCGTCACGTTGTCCAGGAGACACTGCGGATGCCGGAACCGGTCCGTGGTGAAGCGGCACGCGAAACGGAGCTTTTCGCCGTTCCCCACGCCAAGCCGGAATGCGTCTGCCACTGACTTCTCCATCCGCTCCCCCGCCTTGGGCACCCCGGAATACACCTTGCGTCCGCCCAGCTCCACCTCTGCAAACGAGAACTTCCCAAGCAGGCGGTTTCCGCCACTGGAGTCGACGCCGAAACTGACGGGAAGCTCCTGGTTTGTGGGCAGTTTGTATTTGCGCGGTTTGCTTGCCGCCGCCGGCGTGACGTCGATGTGGCTGCGGTTCCAGAACGCCGCCCACGCCGCAACATGCGCGGCGCGCTTTGCCTCTTCGCCTTCAAGCGCCCAGCCGTCACGATCGAGCATTTCATTCGTGCGGCGCAACCATTCCGCCCCGTCCCTGCAAGGGTGATAGCACGTGATCGCGGTGAGGAAGAGGACACGGGCGTCGGGAGGGACGCAGTTCATTGCGTCCGCGGCATTTGCCCGACCTGTTTTCGCCGCAGTGAGCCTCGCCCCTCCCATCCGCCTCGTCAAGCCGCCAAACACCCGGTCCGAAAGCAGATCCGGCTTGCCGAGATCGCCGGTCGCCTGGTAGTAGTCGTACACCTTCATCAGTTCCGCAACGGTCTTGTTGCGGTTCACATGGCACCACCCTCCCGGCACCAGCCGGTCGGCGCTTATGGTGAACTTCATGTTCTTCCCCCTCCCGCCTTCGAAAAAGCGGGTGCCGAGGCCGTATTCGCCCGTGTCGAAATCCTTCGTGCCGCCGGGGTAGAGACGCCAGTTGACCACCTTCGCCTCGGTCTCCGGCGCGCCCTTCACGTCGCAGACGGCGATGGAGTCCGTACCCTGCTGGATGCGGTACCTCAGCGCCACCGCCCTGCCGCCGCTCTTCCACGCGGCCTCGAACTCGCCGCGCGCCATCGAAAGCTCCTGCCTGTACGTTCCTGCATCGACCGGCGACTTGGTGTCGTAGTCGACCGCGCCCGTCTTCACGTGGCGCCCGCCCTCGTTCCAGCTGTCGGAGTTCTGCAGCACCGTGTGCAACACGCCGGCGGCGTCCAGCCACGCCGTAGCGCCCACCTCGCCGTTGCCGAGCACCATGATCCCCTTCTCGTCCTTCGCGGGCGTGTCGAACACCACCGGCGCAGGCGCGTAAGCCAACGCACCCGTCGCAACCGCCGCGACCGAGCAGAATGTCGCGATCTTCGTCTTTGCATTCATTCTCTTTCTCCTCATTTAGCAACTAGTGCGTAGTGGTTAGTGGCTAGTGGTTAGTGGCTAGTGGTTGATATGGAATCTAGCGCACGATCACTATGCACCCCGCAGGCGGCGCAATCAGAAGTCCGCTCGCGTCGGCAATGAGGCGGTAACGGGCATTCGCCTCCCCGCAAAGTTCAAACTTCACCTTTGTGTCCGCCTGGCTGACGGCAGTCCACGTTGCGGCGTCCCATGTCATCAGGTAGCCGTTCCGCTTGCCCGTGACGGCGTCCTTCGACCGCGAAAGCGCGTGAATGTCGGCGCGTCCGGAAACGTCGACGGACACCGTGGAGCCTGCGAAAAACGACAGCGTCCCCGTTGCATCGAACGGTGCGCTGAAGAGCTTGAGGTCAAGCGTCGTCGCAAGGTGGTCGGCATCGCCAAGCTGCACCGGCGGATGCACGGCCAGGGATTCGCTCTCGGCGTTCGCCGGCAGATTCGGGGCGTACTTCTCATGGACGACGGTCGTATTGGGATCGTTCTCGGTGGCGTTGTATCTGCCTGTCGCGGAAAAGACGAGCGACCGCACCGGCGAAAAGCGCTGCCCCTGCTCCATCTGGTACTGCCCGTTCACCAGCACGTCGCAGCCGGGCACGGACGGCGACGTGGTGCGCGTGCGCAGCACAGCGTCGATGACGATCTTTCCGGAACCCCTGTAGATGCGCTTTTCGCCGTTGTACAAGGCGCCGCTCGCGAACGTAAGGACGTGCCCGTTCAGGTCCAGCCATGGATCAACGGAACCATTCCAGAAATTCGGCGTCCACGTGACGGTTCCGCCAATCGAGGCATCGTCCAGAAGCGTTATGTTGAACAGGCAGCCGCGGTTTTGATACCAGGTCCAATACGATTTCTTCGGCTGCACGGTGTTGATCAGGGCGCCCTTCACCGGCGCGTCCTCCGGGCCGTCGCCCGCGATTTCGTAGTTGTATTCCCAGGCCGTACGGCCGGCGATGTCGAACTGGCCGCCCTTCTCGACCCGGATGATGCAGTAGGGCGCGCCGCAGTACATGGCGTTTGCGCCGTTCGGCGAGTCGTTGCCGACGTCGTTGCCCTTCTTCACGCGCCCGGCCTTCACCACGAACGCCACGGGGCCGGGCGTTTCCACACTGCCTCCCGTGCCGAATCCGGCGTTGACCTTGAGCATCTGCAGGAAGCCCGCGCCCGTCTTCCACACCTGCATGTTCGCGCCGCCGGTTATCGTCACGGCCGTGTTCACCACTTCCTTGCCCTCGTCCACCCAGATGTCGAACACGCCTCCTGCGACGGACGACGTGACGGTGAACGCGGTGATGCCGCCCACCGCATACGGTGCAAGGCGCAGTCTGTTTCCCTTGACGTCGATCGTGATCCCAGCTTCCACAGCGAAGTCCAGTCCCTCGCCCATGTCGTAGAATTCATTTCCCTCGGGAAGTTCAAGCGCGGTCAGCAGGAACCTTGACGGAGCGACCCCGAGCGTCTTTATGGCAGTGTATTCCGCGTATGACGAAAAGCGCACTTCGATTTCGCCCGTGATGCCGCCAGTCCATTCTTCAGGATAGGCCGAACCGTCGGCGAGGAAATATTCCCATTTCCCTTCCGCCACGTTTCGCGTGGCGTACGACGGCGAAAGAGTCGTCTTGACATAGAGCCCGTCGGCTTTCGCCAGAAGCGCCATGTTGCGCTCTTCCCCCGTCCATCCGTCGCCCGCGAGCGAAAAGCCCACGCTGCTGGCCGGCATCGCGTTCCAGGCGAGCAGCTTGTCGCCGACGGCGATCTCACGCGTCCCCACGTTGACGGTCACGGCGGAGCCCTCCTGGAATGTCACGCTCGACGCGTCGAACGCGGACGCGAAGACGGAGAGGTCAAGCGTCGTCGCAAGGTGGTCGGCGTCGCCCAGCTGCACCGGCGGATGCACGGCCCTTGTGCCGCTCTCGGCGTTCGCCGGCAGATTCGGGGCGTACTTCTCATGGACGACGGTCGTATTGGGATCGTTCTCGGTGGCGTTGTATCTGCCTGTCGCGGAAAAGACGAGCGACCGCACCGGCGAAAAGCGCTGCCCCTGCTCCATCTGGTACTGCCCGTTCACCAGCACGTCGCAGCCGGGCACGGACGGCGACGTGGTGCGCGTGCGCAGCACAGCGTCGATGACGATCTTTCCGGAACCCCTGTAGATGCGCTTTTCGCCGTTGTACAAGGCGCCGCTCGCGAACGTAAGGACGTGCCCGTTCAGGTCCAGCCATGGATCAACGGAACCATTCCAGAAATTCGGCGTCCACGTGACGGTTCCGCCAATCGAGGCATCGTCCAGAAGCGTTATGTTGAACAGGCAGCCGCGGTTTTGATACCAGGTCCAATACGATTTCTTCGGCTGCACGGTGTTGATCAGGGCGCCCTTCACCGGCGCGTCCTCCGGGCCGTCGCCCGCGATTTCGTAGTTGTATTCCCAGGCCGTACGGCCGGCGATGTCGAACTGGCCGCCCTTCTCGACCCGGATGATGCAGTAGGGCGCGCCGCAGTACATGGCGTTTGCGCCGTTCGGCGAGTCGTTGCCGACGTCGTTGCCCTTCTTCACGCGCCCGGCCTTCACCACGAACGCCACGGGGCCGGGCGTTTCCACACTGCCTCCCGTGCCGAATCCGGCGTTGACCTTGAGCATCTGCAGGAAGCCCGCGCCCGTCTTCCACACCTGCATGTTCGCGCCGCCGGTTATCGTGGTGGAGTCGAGCACGCATGTATCCGCGATGCAGAGGTCCAGCACGCCGCCCGCAACCGAAGACATGACGGTGCCGGTGCCTGCAATCCCGTGTACGGTGAGCTTGTGCCCTGCCACGTCCACGGTCACGCCTGGATTCACCGTCAGCGTCTCGGCGACGGTTTCATCCCCGGCCAACGTGTAGTCCGCCGTCACCGGGTTGTCTATTGCATGCGACGGCAATGCCGCCGCTGCACAGATTGCAGACAGAACGGTGGCTCGCCATGACGGGAGAACAGCGGCTAAACTACGCCCCCCCCCCGATTTTGCTCGTTTTCAGCAGTTTCATCGCTTTGCTCCTTTTTTCTTTGGTTGTTAGGTTGCGTAGATTGTACCACATTCCCGACTGCCGTCGCAAGCGGAAAATCCGGCGTGAAAAAAAAGGGGCGCATCTGCGTAATTCACCGCAGAGCCTTCTGATGTTTGGAAACAACTATTTGAAACAACTTGCCTTTGGCGCACGGGCTAACTCGCCCGTGCCCATTTGCCGATCCTCAAACTACCACATTTCTGAATGTTCAAGGTACGCCCGCAGGATAATGTTGTTCTTGAAAGTTGTCATGGTTGTTTCCAAATCCCACTACGTATGGGTGAAAAACTCAGATGCGCCCAAAAAAGGGGTGGGAATACTTTTTGACGCCTGACGTCTGAGGCTTGCAGCCCCGCCCGTTCGGAATCTGCCGCAGGCAGACTTCATTTTTTGCCGTCAATCCCGAGTTGTGATCGGGAGGGGGAAGGCGTGAAAAAAGAAAAACAGGAAACGGAGCCTTGATCTTCCATTTCCCGTTTTCCATTTGCTCAAAGGAGCTTACTTGTTCTTGTGGCGCTGCGCCTTCATCCGCTTGTCGTACTTATGCTTCGACATTTTCTTGCGGCGCTTCTTCTTGATGGAACCCATCGCGTTCTCCTTTTCTTTGGTTTGCTCGTGGTTGACGATTGATTGGCGGCGCCTTCGCGCCACGCATCAGAAAATGACCTTGTTGAGCGGCAGCTCGATGATGCCCGTGGCGCCGGCGGCGCGCAGGACGGGGATGAGGTCGCGCACCTGGCACTCCTCCACCACGCTCTCGACCGCGAACCAGTCCGCGTCGTTGAGCTTGTTCACCGTGGGCGCGTGCAGGGCCGGCAGCGCGGCCGTGATCTTCTCCAGTTTCTTCGCGGGGGCGTTGAGCTTGATGAGCACGCGCTTCTGCGCATCGAGCGCGCCCAGGAGCAGCATCTTCAGCTGCTCGAGCTTCTCGCGCTTCGCCTTCACCTTCCACGCCTTCTTGTTCGCGATGAGGCGCGTGGTGGAAGTGAGGATCGTATCGACGATGCGGAGGTTGTTCGCGCGAAGCGAGCTGCCCGTCTCCGTGAGATCCACGATCGCGTCCACGAGCTCCGGGGCCTTCACCTCCGTGGCGCCCCAGCTGAACTCCACGTCCGCCTTCACGCCGTTCTTCTTCAGGTAGCGCTTCACGAGGCCCACGGCCTCTGAGGAGATGCGCTTGCCCGCGAGGTCCTTCACGCTCTTGATCTTCGAGTCATTCGGCACCGCGAGTACCCAGCGCACCGGGTTGGAAGTGGCCTTGGAGTAGTTGAGCTCGCACACCTCCTGCACGTCGCTGCCGTTCTCATACACCCAGTCGTAACCGCAGATGCCCGCGTCGAGGAGGCCGAGCTCCACGTAGCGGCTCATCTCCTGCGGACGCAGCAACCGGCACTTGATCTCCGGATCGTCGATCGTGGGGATGTAGGAACGTGAAGAGCATGTGACGGTGAATCCCGCGCGCTTGAACAGCGCGAAGGTCGATTCCTGAAGACTGCCCTTCGGCAGGCCGAGTACGATTGCCATTTCTGAAACTTTCTCCAAAACTTGAAAGCGCATATTTTATCAGAATTACGGCGCGTGCGCAAGGGGGATGCTTCCGCAGACGAAAAAACTCCGTAAAACAGTCCATTGCGCGGCCATGCCAATATATGGTAGAATAGCACCAGCAATGCGCCAGCGCGAAAAAATTCTGCTCCTGACGCCACCGTTCGTGCAGCTTAACACGCCATATCCGGCCACAACGCAGCTCGTCGGCTGGCTGACGTCCCTTGGAGTGTCCGCCTTCCAGCGCGACCTTTCCATCGAGGTCGCGCTGGAGGTTCTGCGTACCTACGGCGAACAGCCCCTCACGGACGAGGTGATCGCCTTTCTCCAGGACCGCGCGCCAGACAACGCCGAAACGCTCGCCGAACCCGGCTATCTCCCCGAAGGTCCCGCCTTCGACTCCCTCACGCCCGAAGGCACGGGGCTCACGCGCGCGGACGTGCTCGGTCCCGACCCCCAGAACCGCGCGAAGGTGCTCTGCTCGCTCTACCTAGACGACCTCGCCGCCGCCATCCGCGACGAGATCGACCCCGACTTCGGATTCTCCCGCTACGCCGAGCACCTCGGTGCCGCCGTGCCCGACTTCGGCGCCCTTCTGCGCCGCCTCCGCCGACGCAGTCCCGTGGACCGCATCCTCGAGGCGCGCGTGGCGCGTGCCCTCCGCGAGACAAAGCCGACCATCGTCGGCGTGACGTGTCCCTTCCCCGGCACGCTCCTCGGCGCGTTCCGCATCGCCGCCACCGTGCGCCGCCTCGCGCCCCACGTGCGCCTCGCCCTAGGCGGCGGCTACGTGAACACGGAACTCCGCACGCTCGACGACAAGCGCGTCGGGCGCTTCTTCGACGTGGTGATGTACGACGAGGGCTACAAACCGTGGTGCGACCTGCTAGGACTGAAGGCGGACATCCCTGCCTTCGTGTGCCCCTCCTACTGCGGCATCGATCTCTCGCAGTACATCAACCTCGCCGAGACGGCGAACCCGATGCACCGCCTTTGGAGCGACGGACGCTGGATCAAGATCCAGCTCGCGCGCGGTTGCTACTGGCACAAGTGCGCGTTCTGCGACGTTTCACTTGATTACGTCAAATGCTTCCTGATGCCGTCCGCTTCCACTGTCGCGGACGCGATAGAGGCGCTTGTGGACGAGACCGGAGAAAGAGGTTTCCACTTCACCGACGAGGCCATCCCGCCCAAGCTTGCACACGACCTCTCGCGCGAGCTGATCCGCAGGAAACTCAAATGTCGTTGGTGGGGAAACGTGCGCTTCGACACCGCGTTCACGCCCGCGCTCGCGCGGCTCATGGCACGGGCGGGGTGTATCGCCGTGACGGGCGGGCTCGAATGCGCCACCGACCGCCTCCTGAAACTGATGAACAAGGGTATCACGCTCGCCTCCGCGCGCGCGGCCCTGCGCGCGTTCGCGGACGCGGGCATCCTCGTTCATGCCTACCTCATGTACGCCTTCCCCACCCAGACCGAACGCGAGGTGTACGCCGCGCTACGGTATGTGCGCGACCGTTTCCGCGAAGGCTCGGTGCAGTCCGCGTTCTTCCACCGCTTCGCGCTCACGGTCCATTCGCCGATCGCGCGCGCGCCGGAGAAGTTCGGGATCAAGATACCGCCCGTCGCGAATCCGCGCGGACGCGTCTTCGCCCGCAACGAAATCCCCTACGAAGAGCCGAACGCCCCCGACTGGGAGCGTCTCGGCCGCGGACTCAAGCTCGCCCTCTACAACTACATGCTCGGCCTCGGCCTCGACCTGCCCGTCCGCGCCTGGTTCCGCTGAAACACCGTTTACGAAAACAATGTATGCATTGAAAACTCCTGATAATTCAAAAATCACGGACATTATACCGCATTTATTCTGAACCCGCAATAACATTAGGGAACTATATACTTGACTTAGGTTCATCCACTTGAAAATCCGGCGATAATGGTTTGATGAGAGTCGCTTGATTTATCAATGTTTCTTTGAATGATGATTTTTAGAAACGGGTTTCTTTGGTGGTGTTGTCGGGTAGAGTGTTGGAAAATACATTTTGTATTTGTCAAGAACTTCAATTCCTTTGCTTTGAATATATTCAGCTAGACGATTCGGATTGTTTCCACTTTCCTTGTTCCAATGTATTATAAAGCTCTCTAGGTTCGACCTAGAATTCTTTGGTGCGTCTGCTTCAGGCTCTGATTCAAGATATGACACGACACCATCATGAAGTCTTGTATAACCATTCCAATTACATTGTCGTCTATTAGTCCTATCTATATGGTTCTTCAAATCTTTCTGAAGAACCAAAACAGGCTCACCAGTGGCAAGCATATCAACCAAGGATATTTCAAACTTGAATTTCTTGCGTTCCAAATCATCAGCTCTATCCAAATGAATGTGTGGAATAGGTCTATCCTTCGTGTTTATTCCGTGAATTGATAACTTGTATTCAACACCGTCAAGCACAGGCCATCCAATTGTAGCCATTTCACAAAACAAATGCGGGTCTTGTTCAATTGGAATCCAATGTTCACTATGCTTTTTCACTGCCATACGACTTCCTTTCTTCATTTACATGTTATATTATACAACAAATCACTTTAGATGTAAATGGGGTTTCTGATTTTTCGATTTTTCGCGTAACGAATATTTACCATCCACAAGCTAGAAACCTAAGTCAAGTATATAGTTCCCTAACATTACCTCTATAGCCACCTCCATTTGGCGATCTTACCCTTATTAGGGCATACGACAAATGACAGCAGACAAAGGCCGCACTTGCCGCCGCCACTCTGGGACATCTTGCCCGTTGCGGGAGGGCCACGCTTGCTGCGGCCGCTCGGTAGGGCGGCTTATCCCCAAGCCGCCGCTCGGCGCGTTGAGGACAACACCGGGTTTACAGGCAATTCCGCCAAAAGAATTGAAGAATTGGATGCGCTCGCTTCGCTCGCTATTCGGCGAACCCTTGGACAGGACGAACAGACTGCCCGCTGAGGCGGAAGCTGTTGTACGTGCCGTGGCCGCCCGAACCGAAGCCGAGGTACCACGAGCTGCCGTAGCTGTCCGAGTACGGGACGGACGACCAGTAGAGGCCGTTCGAACCGGAATTGCTGAGCGAAGCCCCGTAGCCGTCGCCGGCGCAGGGGAGGAAAATGCTCACGGAGGCGTAGTCACCCCTACCGCTAACGACGTAACCGTTCACGCCACCCTGCGTCGTCCATGCCCAATCGCAGTTGCTTCTGAGGTCAGACAGCTCCTGATACGTCGGCATGCGCCAACCGCCGCCCCAGTGCGCACGCGCCGCGTCGTGCTCCGGCGCGAGGGTGTACGTGCCGTTCTCCGACACGACCCACCCCTCGCTTTGCAGAGTTGCAACACTCTTATTATACCGCGTTTCGGAAACAGAAGTCGATGTACGTATCGAAAAACATCTTTTCGCTGACTTGTATGTTGAAGTTTTGTGCGCGAGGGAGCGCAGGTGCAGACAAAAGACTTGAGACGGGAGATGCGAGCAGAGATTAGCAGACGTTAGGCGGCAAGGCGATGCGGCGCGTTGGGGACAACGCGCCATACCAAAAAACACTGCATTTCATTGCCGCTTCTATAGCGGACTTTGCGCAAGACATAATGAAATGCACTGCATCTGCCCCTTATGTCTGCGTGCCTGGAGGACTAGTTGCGCGTGCCTGAGGGGCGAGCTGCGCGTGCGAGAGCCGCCCGTCTCCGTGTTCAGTCGAGTTTTGCCGCCATTATTACACCGATTTGCCGCCAAATTACATTGACTTGCCGCCAAAACTATGTCAACTTGGCGGCAAAACAACTGCTTACACCAGCGGGCCGTCTAGCGTACACCGACGGGCCATCCAGCTTACACCGGCGCGGATTTCCCCGTCCATGCTCCTCCGCATTGGCTCGTCTCGCGTCTCATGCCCCCGCACTCACAAATACTTCTTCGCCGTGTTACGGGCAACCTTCAGAGCCTGCGCGGCGCGGCTGAGGTTCTGCCCGCACTTGTCGAACACGCGCCGCACGTGCCAGCGGATCACCGCGTCCAACTCGTCTGGCAACGCGCCGGCGGCCACTTGTCCGTCCGCGAGACCGGCGTTCATCTCGCGGTGTTCCGCAACGAGGGCGGCAAAGTCATCTTCGGCCAGCACCGTGGCTCGGTCGAGAAGGTTGAGGAGCTCGCGCACGTTTCCTGGATAGTCGTAGTCCATGAGCGCGGCGATTTGCTCGTCGGTGAGGTGGCGGTGGTGGTGGCCGAGCCACCAGCCGTCCGCGATGTCGCGGATGTCCTCCTTGTGTTCGCGCAGGGCGGGGATGCGCAGCTGCACCACGTTGAGGCGCTGGTAGAGGTCGGCGCGGAACTTCCCCTCGCGCACGCGCGCGGGCAGGTCGCGGTTCGTGGCCGTGATGAGGCGCACGTCGGCGTAGCGCTCCTCGTTGCCGCCCATGCGCATGAAGCGTCCACCCTCGAGGACGCGCAGGAGGATGCCCTGCGCGTCAAGCGGCATCTCGCCGATCTCGTCGAGAAAGAGCGTGCCGCCGTTCGCCAACTCGAACAGACCCGGTGCCGCGCGGTCGGCGCCAGTGAAGGCGCCCTTCTCGTGTCCGAAGAACCGGCTCTCCAGCAGCGAAGGGTTCACGCTCGCGCAGTTGAACGCATAGAACGGCTCACGCGCGCGAGGGGACTTGTTGTGGATCTGCTGGGCGACCGTCTCCTTGCCCGTGCCGCTCTCGCCGAGGATGAGCACGCGCGCGTCGGGGAAGAGCGCGATGCGGTTGACACGCTCCTGCAAGGTACGTATCTGCGGCGACTTGCCAACCAGCTCGCGCCCGCGGTAGCGACGGTAGTGCGCGACGATGCGCCGCACGTCATCGCCCCACGCAACAGGCTGCACGCCGGCGGCGAGACTGCGGATCGCCGCGCCGTATGCTTTTTCGTCCTGGTAGTAGCGGTAGAAGAACTGTGCCGCCTCGAACAGCTCGCGGTAGTCGCGCACGACGGCGGAAACGCGCCCGCCATCCTCCGCGTATGGCATGAACGGCGCAGCGTCCACGTCGAACGTGCGCCCCACCACTTCCGGCAGAGAGACCGTCTCGTCCACGACCGACTTCATGAGCGGGAGCACTTCCTGCTGCTGCGACTCGCTCGCCGCCACCGCGCTGATCCATGTCACGTCCACGCCGTGCCGACGCAGGGCCTTCAGCGCGGCGGCGAGACGCTCCTCGTCGCCGCCGAGCGCCACGCCGAGGATGTAGACGTTCCGCAAGCCCTTTTCCGTCGCCTCAAGCAACTCCGGCAGACGCCGCTTGCTGACGCCCGCGACATCAGCCAGCCCGCCGAGACCATTCAGCGCGACCGCCGCCGCCACCGCGTACTCGGTCCAGCCGTAGCCCGTCAAAATTAGGTTGTCCATCGTTCTTCCTTTCCCAATCCGAAAGGAATTGTATCAAAATCTGACCACCGAGGTCAAATTAGTGATTACTCAAAAACCTCTCTGCGCTCTCTGCCTCTCTGCTCCTCTGCGTGCGATTAGGGACCGCACTAGCCCTTCAACGAGGCGAGGGGGACGAGGCGGACGAGAGGTTCGACGAGGTCGAGTTCTGAGGCGATCACGTCCTCGATGTCCTTGTACGCCTGTGGCGCCTCGGAAAGGTCGAGCCGGCCCTTCGCCTTGCCGAAACCCTTGTACTTGTGCCAGCGCTCGCACACGATGCCGTCCATCGCCTTGTCGCACTCCTCCACGGTGAGCGTGGTCGAGGCCGCGATGCGGCTCATGCGCCGTCCAGCGCCGTGCGAACAGGACATGAACGAATCGGGGTTGCCCAGTCCGCGCACGATGTACGAGGCCGTGCCCATCGAGCCGGGGATGATCCCGATCTCGTCGAGCTTCGCGGAGGTCGCGCCCTTGCGGTGTACGCACACCTTCTCGCCGAAGTGCTCCTCGAACGCGGCGTAGTTGTGATGGATGTCGATCGTGCGGACGAAGTTCGCGCCAGGCACGAACTCGGCGAGCGTCGCCTTCATCACCTCCATCATGCGCCGACGGTTCTCCTTCGCGTAGCGGAGAGCGAAGAGCATGTCGGTGAAATAGTCGTGTCCCGCAGGTTCATCAATGGGGAGAAAGGCGAGGTCCTTGTCCGGCAACGGGGTATGGAACCGCTCGCACATGCGTGCTGCGATGCGGTGGTAGTGCTCCTCTATGCGCTTGCCGAGGTTGCGCGAACCGGAGTGGATCATGAGCCACACCCGACTTTCGCCGGGTTCGCGACAAGCACGCAACTCTTCCTCGTACGGCCCGCTCGGCGAGCGGGCCCTACCAGTGGCCGCGACAAGTGCGGCCTCTCCCGTGAGCGGCACGCTCTTCTGCAGTTCGATGAAGTGGTTGCCGCCGCCGAGCGTGCCAAGGTTCATGCGGTCGAGCTTCGACGGCCAGAGGCTGGAGCGCATACCGTTGTGCGCGGTGTACTCCTCGAAGCCCTCCCAGTCCTGCGTGACACGGTGCGACTCGCCCTCGCCCACGGGGATGCGCTCCTTGAGCTTCTCCTGAAACGCGCGCCGGAACGACATCTCGGCGAACGCCTCAGCGGGGATGTCCGTCTCCGTGGCTATCATGCCGCAGCCGATATCCACGCCCACGGCAGCCGGAATGACGGCGCCCTTCGCCGCCACCACGCCGCCGATGGGCATACCGTAGCCCTGATGCGCGTCCGGCATCAGCGCCACGTGATGTACAAGCGCCGGATGGTACGCGAGGTTCACCGCCTGCTTGACGGCGCCCTCCTCGCAGTTCTCGCACCAGCTCTTCACGGGCATCGCGTACCCGGTTTCAAACTTTTCCCACTTCATTATCGTAACCTTTCTGGACAAAGGACAGAGGACAGAGGACAGAGGATTTAGGACTTTGGACTTTGGAATGTGCGAAGCAACAATCCTTTGTCCTTTGTCTTCTGTCCTCTGTCCTATTTGCTATCCGGCCACCCCTCCAAGACGGGCTGCACCGGGGAACAATTCCTCGTCCTTGAGGTTGCAGGGGCCGATTTCAAACGACCCGGCAACGAGTTCGAGGATGGCGTCAACGATTTTTTCGATCATCTTTTTCATGGTGTAATCTCCTTGTGCCTTTTGTAGAGCAGATATCGTGCCAAGACAGGGGAGAAGAGGGGGCTCACGCAGAGGCGCGGAGAGGCAGAGAGCGCAGAGGAGGTTTAAAGAACTCATGGGAAAGGTGTCAACACCCTTGCGGCAGGGCCGAGACATCCTTGTTACATCGTGTTGTAATTTCCTCAAATGCCAAAATGGTGATTAACTCAAGAGCCCTCTGCGCTCTCCGCCTCTCTGCGCCTCTGCGTGAGATATCAACCATTACTCTTCTCTCATCAGCCCATTATTAAAAATTATAGCCACTATATTTTCTTCTATCATTCCGCCGTGGGATATGTTAGACTGTGTGGCATGAAAACGACGGCAATATCGGTTCTCGGAACCCAGAAGGACGCCCACGGCGGCGCGAGCAAGGCACGTTGGGACACCTGGCGCCCCACAATCGGGCTCGTCCAGCAGGACGAGCTCCCGATCGACGAACTGCACATCATCTACAACAAGGCGTACAGGGACCTCGCCGACCGTATCAAGGCCGACATCCGAAGCGTCTCCCCCGAGACGAAGGTCGTGTTGGACAACATCGAGCTAAAGGACCCCTGGGACTTTGAGGAGGTTTACTCCAAGTTCTACGACTACTCCAAGTCGCCCTGCTTCCACGAGGAGAATACTTCCTACTACATCCACATCTCCACCGGCTCGCACGTGGAGAAAATCTGCCTCTTCCTGCTCGTCGAGTCGCACCACTTAAACGCGAAAATCGTGCAGTCTTCGCCGAAGGAGGGACACGTCCGCCACTCGAACGACCCCAAGGGCACGATCAACGTGATCGACCTCGACCTCTCGCGCTACGACGTGCTCGCCAAGCGCTTCGAGACCGAGCGCCAAAAGGACCTCTCCTTCCTCAAGCAGGGCATCGCCACGCGCAACGCCGACTTCAACCGGCTCATTGAGACAATCGAACGCGTGTCCGTACGCTCCTCCGACCCCATCCTGCTCACCGGACCCACCGGCGCGGGCAAAAGCCAGCTCGCCAAGCAGATCTACCTGCTCAAGAAGCAGTCCGGCAAGGTCAAGGGCGACTTCGTGGCCGTCAACTGCGCGACGCTCGGCGGCGACCTCGCGAAGTCCGCCCTTTTCGGACACAAGAAAGGATCCTTCTCCGGCGCCGGCGCCGACCACGCCGGGTTCCTCAAGGAGGCCGACGGTGGCATCATCTTCCTCGACGAAATCGGCGAACTGCCGATGGAGGCCCAGACAATGCTCCTCAAGGCGATCGAGGAGAAGACCTACCGTCCGCTCGGTGCCGCCAAAGACGAGCACAGCGACTTCCAGCTCATCTGCGGTACGAACCGTAATCTCATGGACGACGTGACGAGTGGCAAGTTCCGCCGTGACCTCCTCGCCCGCATCGACCTCTGGAGCTTCCAGATGCCCGGACTCGCCGAACGCCGCGAAGACATCGAGCCGAACCTCGACTACGAGCTGCTGCAGTATTCGCAACGCACGCACAAGCACGTGTCGTTCAGCAAGGAGGCGCGCGCCCGCTTCCTCAAGTTCGCACTCGCCCCCACCACGCCCTGGCACGGCAACTTCCGCGACCTCAACGCGATGGTCGTGCGCATGGCCACGCTCTCCGATGGCGGACGCATCACCGAGGACGTCGTCATAGAGGAAATCGCCCGAATGTCGTCGGGCGGTGCTCGCGATACGGCGCACGCTACGGACAACAACGCCATCCTCGCAGAACTCCTCGGCAAGGACTACGCCTCGCGGTACGACAGCTTCGATCTTGCGCAACTCGCGCACGTCGTCGCCGTTTGCCGCGCCTCGTCATCCACCGCCGACGCCGCGAAGAAACTCTTCGCCGTGTCGCGCCAGGCAAAGAAGTCGAGCA
This sequence comes from uncultured Lentisphaerota bacterium, assembly GCA_946413265.1. Lineage (GTDB taxonomy): Bacteria > Verrucomicrobiota > Kiritimatiellia > RFP12 > UBA1067 > RUG572. Next base: position 6,119 of record CAMKJU010000049.1, on the reverse strand, counting down.
ACGACTCTGACCGTCTCTCGAAATACCTCGGCCGCTTCGGCCTGAAGTTCAAAGAACTGCTCCGCGAAGGGTCTGACACGTAGTTATTTGGCTGGCGAAAGGAGAGGGGCAAGGAGCGCATCGGCTGCCCGCAGGAGAGCTCGCAATTCCGAAGGCGGATCGCCGCGCGCAACGGCGACCAGGAACTTCCTGTACGCCTCGCCCACCGCCATCAGCTCCTCACCGCGTCCGACCACGTACATCGGCATCTCACGCGCCTTCTGAGCGGCCGCAACGCGAACGTTCCCATCCGTTGCCGACAACTCTATGGCCTCTGCGAAAGAGCAAGACATGGCGCTCGTCCCAAGGACCCGGTCGAACGTCGCCGGATAGAGACGCAGACGCGAGGCGAAGGTCTGCACGTCCCATGCGCTCGCGCGGCCTGGCGAAAGCACGGCGCGCGACAAGCGCGCAAGCCGCTCATCCGACACGCGGTCCTGCTCGACGGGGTCCTGTTCGCCCGTGAGCTGTTCCGCGAGCCACGCGCCGTTCCACGCGGCACCTGACGCAAGATATTCCAAGGTCTTCTTGAAAATGTGCTTTTCGCGGATGTACCCCACCACGTACCCCGGCAAGGCTGCGGCGGAGCCCTTCACGACGCGGAGATCAGAACAAAGTGCAGGGAAGAACGGCAGGCGGGCCGAACTCCAGAGTCCCAACACGAACCGTATGTCGTCATGGGCAACTTCGGTGTCGGCGGCGCGCAGAGTACCCTGCACCACCCAGTCCGGCAATTCGCCAGGAGTAACGCCGCTCGGCGCGGCGCGGTCGATCCACGCGCGCAGGTAGGCACGGGCGATCTCGAAACGCAGTTGTTCCAAATCGGAAAAACCCGGCGACGGCAGCCACACGCGAGTGACGAGAGTGTCGTCACGGCGCATCGTGCGCACGATCACGCGCGTGTCGTTCGTGCGGCCGTCCAGCGCGTGGATTACGATACCCGATTCCGCACGGCGCGGCATTTCGAGCTTGTACGCCTTCTCTAGGTCCCGTAGGTTACGGGTGGCGAACTGGAGGATTGGCAGACGGAACCCCATCGGATCGCCCGGCACGTCCGCCGCCACCACCTTCACGAAGCCACCGGCAGACGTGGCGGTCTTCGGCATCTCGGACGGCTTGCGTCGCGCGACGACCAACTCGCCCTCCTGCGCACACGCGACACAAGCGAGAAGAATCAAGTATGCAACCAGCCTTTTCATCGAAATGCCGACTTTTATTTTTTTGCCACAAAGGACACAAAGAGCACAAAGTCTTTGTGACCTTTGCGTTCTTTGTGGCTAAATCTAATCAGCGGACCTTCAACAGAAAGTGGTTCTTCTTACCGCTGCGGAGAACGGCCACGCGACCATCAACGAAGTCGGAATCCGCAAACGCGCGGTTGGCGTCGATCTTCGCGCCGTTGAGCGAGAGCCCGCCCTGCTGCGCCATGCGGCGCGCGTCGCCGCGCGAGTTGAACATGCCCGCGTCCGCCGCGACCATGAAGACTGTCTTGCCGACGCAGTCGGCCTTCGCGAGCTCGGCGCTCTTCACGTCCTTGAAGATCGTCTCCAGCTCGTCCGCGCTCTTCCCCTCCACGGAACCGCCGAAGAGCGTCTGCGTGGCGCCAAGTGCGGTCTTGAGCCCTTCCTCGCCGTGTACAAGACGCGTGAGTTCCTCCGCGAGCGCCTTCTGCGGGATGCGCGCCTCGGGGTTCGCCTTCATCTGAGCCTCAAGCTCGGCGATCTCGTCGAGCGGACGCATCGAGAACACCTTCAGGTAGCGGATCACGTCCGCATCGGCCGCACGGAGGAAGTACTGGTACCAGTCGTAGACGCTCGTCATCTGTCCGTTCAGGAACAACGCGTTGCCCTCGCTCTTGCCGAACTTCTTGCCGGTCGAGTCGAGAAGCAGCGGGAACGTCAGGCCGTAGGCCGTCTTGCCGCGCATGCGGTGCACAAGGTCGGTGCCGGCCGTGATGTTGCCCCACTGGTCGGCGCCGCCCACCTCGATGGAACAGCCGAAAGTGTCGAAGAGGTGGAGGAAATCGTTGCCTTGGAGAATCTGGTAGCTGAACTCGGTGAAGGTGAGCGCGCCCTCGCTCGCCTCAAGGCGCTTCTTTACGCTCTCCTTCGCGAGCATCTGGGGAACGCGGAAGTTGATCGCGATGTCGCGAAGGAACTCAATCGCGCTCGTGCCCTTGTACCAGTCGTAGTTGTCCACCATCACCGCCGCGTTGGGTCCGTCGAAGTCGAGGATGCGCGAAAGGTTCTCGCGGATGCCCTTCTTGTTCTCCTCCACCTGCTCCACGGTGAGCATATTGCGCTCGGCGGACTTGCCGGACGGATCGCCGATCAGGCCCGTCGCGCCGCCCACGAGGGCGATCACCTTGTGTCCGGCCTGCTGGAAGCGACGAAGCACCATGATGGAAACGAGGTTCCCCGCCTGCAGCGAGGCTGCGGAGGGATCGAAGCCGCAGTACACCGTCTGCGGCGTCTCGAGCAGTTTCTCGATCTCGGGGTCCGTCACGGCCTCCACGAGACCGCGCCCCTTCAACTCCTCGAACAATGTCATCGTTTTTCCTCTTTCTTCTCTTTCATACATTTTCGCGTTGGAGCGGATAGTATATCATACTTGACGCCCTCCGCATCGCGGCATTTCACGACGTTGGGCAGGTCTGCCGGCGCGGTGGAGAGTTCCTTTTCATCGCCGAACAGCACGATGCGGCCGCCGTTCTCCGCGAAGGCACGGACGTGGCGCGTGAAGTCGTCCTTCGTCGGATGGCAGATCACGAGCACGTCGCAGTGCTCCAGCTCGCCGTAGCCGATCGTCTCGTGGGCGACGGCGCGCAGGTCGATGGAGGGTTCGCGGTAGAGCTCCGCGACGAGCGTCGCGCCGTCCTTGTGGATGTGCGAGGCGAAGAATCCGACGGCGAGGTTCCCGCGCGTGCGCTGCGGGTACTCTGACTTGAATTCGCGTCCGGTAATGTACTTGAGGCCACCGCGGATGATGTCCTGGGTGTGCGTGTAGCTTTCAGGGTGCGGCGAGGTGCAGGCGAGACGTCCCTTGCCGAACGTACCGGCGAGGACGGCGGGGTTCCCGGCCATGACCGGCGTGGTGTTGGTGTTGAAGGAATAGACGCCGTCGCAGGCGTAGGTGGCGATCTCGTGGATGTCCGCACCGGGGATGGGGACGTCCTTCAGCGGCACCGGTCCGCCGTGGTAGCGCACGACGCGTTTTTCGCCGGGCTTCAAGCCGAACATCTTCGCGTCGTCCGTGAACTGGATCGTGAGTTCGGCCCCGCCGCGGTAGGGGCAGATCTGCGCCTTGTACGGCATCATGCCGAGACGCCCCGACGTCACCTTGCTCTCGCCCAGCGCCATCGCGAGGTAGCACCCCGCGCACGTGCCGAAGTACCCGCCGCCGCCGCGCACGAATTCGACCAGGTTGGTGCAGCCCTTCGCCTGGAGCGTCTTCATCTGCGTGCTGCTCATGCCGCCGGGCGCGACGTAGAGATCCGCGTCATTGAGCGCGCCGTCGCGCACGTCCTGCGCGCTGACCGCCTTGAATTCGCAGTCGGGCGAGAGGGAGAGAAGTTTGACCCAGCGTATGGACGCGCACCCGCCCACGCCCTTGTCGAAGTAGACGGCGGCGCGGACCGGCTTCGCGACTTTCGGCGCAGGGGCCTTGCGCGGCGGTGGAGGCGGCAGGAGCTTGAGCGCCTTCAGCCCCGTCCAGGCGTCTGCGCCGTCAGCCGCCACCACGAGGTTCGCGTGCGGCTTGAACGCCTTCGCCGCCGCGCCCCAGGTGTAGACCTTCCCGCCGCGGTCCATGAACGCCGTGAACTTTTCCATCATCTTTCCGCCGGGAAGCTTGGCCACGAGGTTGGTGTCCGCCGCGTCCGGCACCACGAGTGCGTCCACGTGGCGCAGGTCAGTGCGCAGCACCTCTTCGTTCGAGTACGGCACCACGTCGAGATCGTCGTCGCGCACGAGCTGGCACGCGATCCACGCCGCCTTCGGTCCGGGGCCGGGCTTGCACCACCAGCCGACGGCCAGCTGTCCCTCCTTGCGCTGCGGGACCTTGAACTTGATGTCGCGTCCGGTGAGGTACTTGAACGCGCCCTCCACGTATTTCCACGTCTTGGGGTAGTATTCGGGATGGGTGGAAAAGAGCCACACGCGCCCCTTCCCGAACGTCCCGGCCACCGCGCTCGCCGCGCCGCCCATGCTGGGCAGGCCGGGCTTGCACGATTCGCTGTGCAGGTTGCTGTTGAAGCGGGACATCACCTTGAAGTCCGCGCCGGGCACGGCCTTCGACGGAACCATCACCGGACCGCCGTTGAAACGCTCGGTGTGGCTTCCCGTCTTCATTCCGGTGAAGGCCGCAAACGCCTTTGTGCGCGCCACCTCCAGCATGGCCTCTCCACCCCATTCGCCCCTGAGGTGTTTGAACGGCGCGATGGCCAGTATCTTCTTTTCAGGCTCCGCGCCGGCCATCAGCAGGAACGCGCCTGCGCAAGAACCGATGTACGAACCGCCGCGCGCGATGAAGGCGCGCAGTTCGCGTTGTCCCCTTTCGCCGAGTTCCGACGCCTCGACGTTGCTCTTCCCGCCGGGCATCACAAGGATGTCCGCGCGTTCCAGTGCGCCGTTGCGGATTGCCTCGCCATCCACGAAACTCGCCTCGACACCCTCCGCCTGGTCCATCAGCTGCATCCACCTGAATGCGCCCACGCCGCGCGCACCCGGTCCCACGTACACCGCCGCGCGCACGGGCGCGCCGTTGGTGATCGCCGCCCACGCCTCGTCGGACCCTCCGATCGGACGCGGTGGAAGGTTGTCGCAGAGCACGCAGCCGCTGAATGCCAACATCGCGGCAGACGCCATTCCGACGAACGCGCGCCGGGTGAGGGCGAGCGCAAAAGCGCAGCCCTTCGCGTTATTTTCGAGTTTCGTTCTCATTTTTGTCCTTGTCATGTTTCGTGCACGGGTAATCACGCCACCCATGTGCGAATGCGGAGGTAGTATACACCATCCTCCGTCAGATTGCAACGCCCCAACGAGCCGCCCTACCATATTCCACGTCCAACGTAAGCGGAGATTTTGGAAAATTGAAGTTTTGCGCGCGGTCTGAGATATGAATGCACGGTACGTCAGTTATTGCGATATGTGACGTAGCGGGTATAAGGCATGAGATTATGGTGCGGAACGTGGTTTTTGGGGGAATTGCGGCTCGCCCGGAGGGCTCGCCCCACCACGACTCGGCAGAGGTTGTTGCAGTTATGGAGGCGGGGCGTCAGTGACACGTCACGCTGTTCTCATAAACGAATTCCGGGGCGACGTCAAGTTCGCCGTTAAGCCATGTGAGGGTTTCGTAATCAAGCTTGCAGTCGGCAAAGGCGTCGGCATCGGCGAGAGGGGCGAATGCCTCCCCCCTCAAAAGAGCATGGCCGTCAAAAATACGCGTCTCACCGTCATTGAACATGACCTTCATGCGATGCGGCGCAAATGTCTCGAATCCCGTGATCTTCAACACGGGCAAAGGATTCTCGGCATAGCACTTTCCATCTCGAACAATCATCGCATTTCTCCTCACATCGCAGGAACGATCTTCTCGAACGGCTTGCCTTGAACAGCAAGATTCCAAGCCGCGTATGCCTCTTCTTCGTGCAGAGCCATCCATCCGTCAAGAATCCTGCGTTGCTTGGTTGGCAGTGCACCGGAAAGCATTTCCCCGTCAAGCGCCACAACCGCCTCGTCCTCGTTGTACTTCACGTGCACATGCGGCTTGTGGTGCTGCTTCGTATCAAAGAAGCGCAGATAGATGACCAACGAACCTATACGTGAGAGTTCACCCATTAAACTCCTCCTCACAATTAGGCACGGCCATGATCCTGACGCAGAATGCAATACCATCCCTTCGAAAGAGCGTGAACCCTTCCGCTTCACCGCCGCGCGGAATCTGCCATTCAAGGCTTGTCATTGGCGATTATGATAGCACATTCCCCTGCCCAAAACAAGCAGGGATTTTAGAAGTTGAAGTTTTGCGCACGGAGTTTTCATTTGACCGTCTGCTTCTATCCGATTCCAGCGCTGCACTTC
>CAMKJU010000048.1 GCA_946413265.1 uncultured Lentisphaerota bacterium | reverse complement strand
TAGGGTGCGGACACCGGCCTCGCCGCCACGGGAGAGGCCGCGCTTGTCGCGGCCTGACTGGGAACGCCGCAATCTTGGCGGCGCAACTGGAACGGGACTCTCGCCTGCAGCAGTTTGATTTTTAACGTTTTATAAAACGTTAATTTATTTTCAATGTTTTATAAAACTTCAAAAACTCCCCACACACATCAACCTGGCTCGCCCACCTTCAACAAACCTCTACTGATACTCACACACTCACCCACTTCACGATACGCCAAAGCCAATGGCAACCGACGCCACCCGTCTGCACAGCGCTCAATTTCCGGCAATCAATTCCACCAAAGGAGCCAGAAGATCATCCGCTCATCGTGCGTCGCATGCGTTCCACACACCTGTCGGCATAACGCACCAACATTGTCAAGCGAATTGACCTGGCAATTGCGTTCGACAGTTTTGCGACAGCTTACATTTCCGACAACGAAACGAATCCCATACCGCCGGAAGATTCAACAGCGCCGAATATGATGTGGTCGAGAAAAACAACACCAAGACGTTCGGCCAGTTCTTTCAGTTCCGCAGTAACTGTAATGTCCGACTTGCTCGGCGTCGGATTGCCAGACGGATGATTGTGCGCGACGATGATTTCCTCCGCACCCACTTTCAACGCCTCGCGGAAGATCGCGCCCGCATCTATTGCCGCCGTACCGTCTTGATGCCCAACCGAAACCAGAATCGGCTTGGCAAGGACCTTCCCGTATGCATCAAGCGGCAGCACGAAAACCCGCTCTTCCCTCTGCTCTTTCGGCAACGCCGCTCGGAACAATGCGGTGGCTTGCGCTGCAGTTTCTATTCGTATGCAATTACTCATAATGCCTCCGATACATCATTCAGAAACAGTCGCAAGAAGTGATTGTATCTTCTTCAACTGCTGGTAAAACTCCAGTTGCTTCAAGTGGTATTGCAAGTGACCGAACGGAAGTTGAATCGTCGATCCGGCATTTCTCGGTCCACGCTCTACTACATTGTTCTCGCCATTTCTCAAAAGAGCGGAAGCAATGCGATTTATCGGAACAAGAAAATCCAGCCCTTGGCCGTCGGCGTCCACCAGGTTCTTGTACCAAAGGACATTCGCCCACTTATCCCTATCCTTCACCGCGCCTGCAGAAAAGCACAGTTCGCAGATTGAAGCAATCTGCATTTTTAGCCAATCCAGTAACATGGACGCCATTTTTGCATCATAGTTGCGTATGACGTCAAACACGAGCCTATTGTTCTGCTCATAAGCCATGCCACGGACATTCTCTCCGTCAACAGCGATATCCGTTGCGTCAAGAATCGCCTTTGAATCGTCGGCCTCTCCTATGAACAATGCCAATGCCCGTCGCACCTTATCCGGCACAGTGACATGATATTGCGCTTCATATACCGCGACAAAGTTACGCGCAGTCACAAGGTACACTTGTCCAGCGGCATCTTTCTTCAGTGAGATATTTGTCAGAGCTCCACCTTTCCACAATATCCTGATGTCGGTTTTTTCAGCTGTCTTGCCGCCAATGACGCTCTCGACCTGCGGCGCGTGCCTTCCCCCAGCCGTTGCCGCGACGAAATCTGATTCGTTCACCCCGATGCGCTCACAGAAGTGTGCGCGGAATGCGGCGTTCCTATTCAAGGCTTCCGCTATCATTTCCTCGTTCTTGTGTCCACTCACCTTTGGCGCTGAACCAAAGTTGTTCTTCCCTTCGCATTTCAACAGGGCTAACCCCCGCATCTTTTTCAGGCTGTGTCTGAATTGCAATTTGTTTTCGTGCTGCTGCAAGTTGCCGAATGGGAATGCTATTGTCGAGCCTATCTGCATCTCGTCATTTGGACGAACCATAGAGGTGCGTTTCTCTTTCGACTTCATAGCCAATTGAATGGTTTTCGCGAAACGCCTTAAATCGAAAATCTCAAAACCATCATCACCCTGTTCTTCTGTCTTGTACCACATGAAATCGGCCATTTCGCGCCGGTCTTTGGCGGAACCAATTGCAAAACAGAACAGAAAAATCTTGTCGCAGTTCTGCCGAAACCATTCTAGTAATTGTACAGGCATTTCATCATCGTACCCATACATTGATGCCAACGTCAAACGATTAAAATAGTTTTCTTCAACATCTCGCCGCACTTTCGCGCCAACATAATCAACAGATATTGCGGATAAGATTTCTTTCTGCCTGGGATGGCTACCAGAGAATAACCTCAACGCTTCTTGAACTTTTGCCGGAATCACGACATTGAACTGTGAAGAGAATTCGCTGATGAAATTGTCCGTAATATGAAGATCTATCTGACTTGCATCTGATATGGTAGTGCGGAAGTTAGTTGCGCTTCCGTCCTTCCAAAGTATCCGCAAATTCGTTTTAGGAGTTACTACCTTACCGCTTTCAACAACATTGCAAACGCGAGCGGGTAGATCGGTCCCCGCAATTCCGAGATCAAAGTCTTTGGCATTCTTTGAGATGGTTTTGCAGACTTTCCGCCTAAAGTCAATGTCAACATTCAACCGTTCTGCAATGGCAATCGGGTACAGTCTACCAGCTATCCCTTTTTCGGAACCAGCCTTAGCGCGATTACTGTTCGTCGCGTGAGGAAATAGTTTTCGTGGGCTAATGTTGCACCCCCTCTCGTTGTAAAGCCTCACGCACTATAGTGGCAATCGCCTCTCCAAGTATTGGTGGAACCGCATTACCAATCTGAAGATTCTTTGACTGCTTACCACCGACGAATATGTAATTGTCTGGGAATCCTTGCAGCCTCGCCCCCTCTCTTGTCGAAAGCGCCCTTGGTTGGAAAGGATGGACACATCTGCTAGACGAGGGCGTTCCGAAATTGCGCGTTATCGTTGGGCTTGGCTCATTTGGCAACAGTCTTGCGTATGTGTTGCAATATGCCGACTTAGGCCGCAGACGCATCGGCAAATCGCTTATTGAACCTCCTTCTGGAATTATGCGAAGAATCTCTTGCATCTTCTCGCCGTAGTTGGCTGCATTGTGTTCCAAAAGCACTTCCTGCTCTCCGCGCATCTTTCGTTGGTATTCATTCTGCGGGGGCGTGGCATAGTTACTTGAACTTTCTCCTGCGCCGATTGGGGGCAAATCGCTTATCGCCTCCATCAACGTCAGATAGGGACGCAACCCTTCTTTCTCGCCATTTGTTGGCGAGGGGAAATCTAGGGGAGGCAATCCACGACGCCAGCCAAGGACTACAGTTCTATAGCGTATTTGTGGCGCACCATAGTCAGCCGCATTGAGAATTTGGCTTTTGGTTTCATATCCCAATTCGCTGAGTTCCTTCACTAGTGTTTCATATGCGAATCCGTCGTACATTCGCTTGAAGCCAGAGACATTCTCGAAAATCGTGTATTTGGGATTGGTTTCAGACACAGCACGCAGATATTCGTAAAAGAGCGAATTGCGCGGGTCTTGACGGTTCTTTGAGCCAATGGTTGAAAAGCCCTGGCACGGCGGACCTCCAGACAATACATCTACCGACGCCAACCCCAGTTTTTGCAACTCATCCCTAAAGTTGATCTTATGTATGTCCTCATTGATTACATTGGTATTAGGATGGTTCGCCGCGAGGGTCGCAGCGAAATCCGGCATGATTTCATTCGCAATCACGACGTGGATTCCGGCGCGTTCAAGGCCAATGCTCAAACCACCCGCGCCCGCAAACAGTTCAACCGCCGTGAACTCACCTCGCTTTGGCAGATGTACGGGCTGAAGCTTCTCCCAGGAAAACAAATTCAGCTGTACTGCCGCCTCGCACACGCGCAACTGCTCCGGCTGCAATCGTGTGATAATGGACGGCAAGCGTTTCGCGAGATCGGGGTCTTTACGGTCGGGCGATTCCAAATACACCTTGAGCTGCTTCGCGATCTTCGGCGAACGCTTCGCGAAGTCCGCCGTGCGAATGATGACGCGCTCGGCATCTTCTGGCAGTGTCAGTTTGTGCTGATACCTGAACTCTGTCTTGAAGAGAAGGTACTTGTCACCGTGCGCCTTGCCTTTCGCAGGGTAACCATAGTCACGTACCAGTTCTTCGCGGGTCTTGATACCGACAAACTCCGCCTTGTAGATTCTCTGATCTTTTGTGCCGTTGAAAAGCCACACTTCTGTAATCAATGCGGCATCAGCAGCTGTAATCTTGTCATTGTCAGAAATTGGATAGTTGTACCATCCGCGCCAAAGGCTCAATTGATCGCCTTTGTATGTCCCGACAAGGACAACTTGCCGCGTTTCCGATGTGTCGAGTGAGGACGCGCGACCTTCCGTGAAACGGCGGTCGCGGGGCGACCGCCCTACCGCCTTTGCGGCTGAAAAACTACCGCCGTTCTTCTTTTCTGTTTTCTTTTTCATGGTCGTGATGCGACCACATCACAACTGCATGAAAAGAGCGCGTTCTCTAATCCATGCCCGCTCTGGAAGCCCTACCACAGGCCTGCACGATCGCACGGGAGAACGCGCCCTGGGGGGCGCGTTCTGCTGGCAATTAATCGTGCAGAAGCCTATGCGGCTTCGTGGTTGCGTACGACGTAGGAAACGTGTGGTAGTATTTCCAGAGCGGTGTCGTTCAGCAGTTCGCTAAATTGTCTTGTTTATGGTTTTAAATCGATTCCTTGTCTCTCCTTTGGTTCGAGGAACGGGGATAGTATAGCAAAAATCGGCGGCTACGGGATTCGCTGCATGATCGATGGGATGAACATGGCGTCCATCTTGGTGATGGCGCAATATTGACGTCCCAGGTCTTTCATGGACGCGCCGAAGTGGTAGAGTTCGGTGCCGTCAAGAATGAGAAATCTATCGTGGAATGAACCAACGGTCTTGATCGTGAGCGTCGGATTCTGCTTGTTGAACTTGGCGACGGCGGTCGGCGATATGAACTTGGTGGCCGACTTGTGCGTGGTGGCAATCAGAACATCCGCACCGCCGAATTTTTGCGAAAGGATGTCGAGCGTGACATCGTCGCAATAGTTGTCCACGAGGACGATGTTCTTCTTCGCCTTGCGGACCAGCTTCCTCGCAAAAGAATATGCGTCGTAATGCTTGCCGTCGAAAAACACCTTCTGCGGCGGGAAATCGCCCCCGTCCATCGCCTTGAAAATCGTGTCAAACCGTTCCTCGTTGCGCTGCTGGTCGGTTATTTGCCGCCGCTCTACGACATCGAGCCGCGAAAGGATCGGCGCTATCGACGCCAATGCCCTGCGCATGGCAGAAAACGCATCCATAATCTGTATGCTTACCCGAATCGCCGTCTCGCTTTTCAGTACGGCTGACAACATCGCCACGCCTTGTTCGGTAAATGCGTATGGGGCACGACGAACGCCCATCTTTATGGTTTGTTCAAGTGACGGATTGGAGGTCACAATCTGTGACTTCCAATTTCCAAGTTCCTCTTCAGTCAACTGGAACATGAATCTGTCCGGAAAACGTTCGCGGTTGCGCTTGACAGCCTGATTCAAGACCTTCGTTTCCACGCCGTAAAGGATGGCAATATCGCGGTCAAGTATTACTTGCACACCACGAATCGTTAGAATGCGAGATTTGATGGAATCGTCATCTAGTGGTACCATGACAGCATGTATTGTCTCTTGCTCTTGCATTAAAATCCTTTGATTGAATACGACGTTGGAAACGTGTGGTTGTATTTCCGGTCAGGCGTCGTTCAGCAGTTCGCTAAATTGTCTTGTTTATGGTTTTAAATCGATTCCTTGTTTCTCCTTTGGTTCGAGGAACGGGGATAGTATAGCATAATTGCATTTATGCGGCTATACCCAGTTGGTTTGGGCGCATCCGCGAATCGTACAATGTCGAAATCGGTTGGCCCTACGATGATCGGCCGCGCTTATCGCGGCCTTGGTAGGGCCCCCCTCGCCGAGGCTGCCACCTCATTTCGGCCCGCTCGGCGAGCGGGCCCTACCGTTCTCGGGGGCGTTTTGTGGTTGCTGCACGATTCGCAGATGCGCCCGTTGGTTTCCTTCACTGGGAAAACGGGGAAACGGGCATCTTGCCCGCTGCCTAATTGACGAAGATCATCAAGCCCTTGCTGACGACCTTGATTTCCTTGCCGTCGGCGGAAAGTTTGACCTTGAAACCCTTCACGCCTGCCGCGAGCGCGGGCGCGCTCGTGAACGTCGCCACGTCGTTATCCGCCACCTGCGCGAGCACGAACCCGCCCGTCAGCGGCTCGGTGAAGTCGAGCGTGGCGTTGGTGAAGTCGAGCGTGCCGCCGCCCGTGAGCGTAATCGCCCGCGCGCCCGGCGTCGCCCTCAACACGCAGTTGGTGATGCCGAGGCTGTGCCCCGCCGTGTCGAGCGTCACGGCGTTCGCGCCGAAGACGACGTTCGTGATGCCCTTGATGAACGCGGCGTTGTCCGCGTTCGCCGCAAGCGTGCCGCCGTCGAACTCCACGATTGACGCACCAGCATCTCCCGTGATGTCCGCCGTGACGAGCTTGCCGCTCCCGCTCAGGCGCAGTTTCGCCGTGCAACCTGCCTGACGGGCAACGTTCAGTCCTTTCGCCGTAGTAGCCGTGCCGCCGGAGATGTCCCAAATTCCCATCTTGACCGCAGCCTCGGAACCCAGATTCGCCCTGTTTGCCGAGATGAAGAACTCTCCGCCCGACATATAGTACAATCCGACGCTCCCGTTGTTCCATCCGATTGAAATGTACTTGTTCGCCCTCACAGTGCCGCCGCTCTGCACGAGTTTACCGAAGCCAGCCGTCGTCTCCAAACGTCCAATCACGAAACTGCCGCCGACAGTCAGCGACCCCGAGGCGATCTCGTAGCGCGACGTCGCCGAATTCCCAACGCCGATGTTGCAGTCGCCGGCGACCGTCACCGTGCCGCCATCCTGCGTGAACACGCTTTCGACGGAATTGTGATGTCCCACCGTAATGTGATTAGCCGAACCACCCGTAATCTTGAACGTCGCATTGTCGGCAACCACGACGCGATTATGACCCGTGTCGTAATTCCCCACGCGGAACTGATAGAACTGCGCCGTGGCGCTGTTGCTGACGCAAAACAGGGCGTCGTGGTTGTTGTTGCCGAGATAGACCATTCCGCCCACGTTCATCACGCCACCCGTGACGATGCACGACGCATCCATCGCAGACGCGAAATTCGCAGTCGGTGCGGTGAACGTCTTGTTGTTCACGCTCTTTACTTCCAAGGCGTCAGTGTAAACCGTCACCTTCTCCGTGTCGATGTATTCGCTCTCGGCAAAGGCGTTCTCCGTCCAAAGCGCGGGTTTCGTTCCCGCGACGGAGTTCGTCACGTAGGCGTTTTCCGCGTCCGCCTCCGCCGTGAGATACGACACCTTGAGGTTGTGTCCGTTGAGATCGATGTACGACCCGTCCGCGATGGTCAAGTTGGGCGCGGCAGACCAGTCGCAGTCCGCGCCGAGCGACACCGCGCCGTTTCCGTAGCCGATCTGCGTCGTCGCCCAAATCGGCGTCGTGCCAGCCGGAACGGTGAACGACGTCGCGCCGGAGAGCACCACGACCGTCGATTTCACGGGCAGGGCGTTCTCCACCACGCCGCCGGTCGAGTTCGTGCAAGCCCAGTTGACGGGATTGGCGAAATCGCCGTCGTTCGCCGCGCCGGTCCACCACGCGAACGCGGCGACGTTCGCGGCAAGGCCGAGCTCGATGGACTTGCCGTCCGCCGAGACGGACGCGACGAAGCCATCGCCCACGAGCTCAACGAGGTCGAGTACATCCGTCACGCCGCTCGGCAGCGTGAAACCGTCCGTCGCAACCGTAAGCGAATCCTCCTGATAAGAGGTGGTGTCAATGCGAATCTTCGCGTTCTCGCCAAGTGTGACCTTGCCGCCAAACGCGACGGAGTTCGTAAAGACGAGCGTCGTGCCGCTGGCGATCACGCTGTCGCCCCCAACCGTCAGCGTCCGGGCAAGTGCGAGCGAGCCGCCGCCCGTGACCGTCAGTCCGCCCTCGCCCGTCCACGGAATGTCGCAGTGGACGTTGTGTCCTGCCGTGTCGATCGTGAGGCCGCCCGCGCCGATGGTGTAGGTTTTCGCGTAGCCGTCCGCCGACGCGACCTTCGACATGAACGGCGCGGCGGCGGTATCGTCGCGTTTGGCGCGGATTGTCGCGCCGTCAGCAAGTAGGGTCTGCGTGTTATAGGCAAGACACTTAAGAACGCCAACTTCGAAGACACCGCCCGTGAGGCTCACCTCGCCGCGACCGGTGTTGGACGATGTGGCACCAAGATAGAAGTAATTGACATCCGCCACACCACCTGAAAGCTCGAAGCGTCCGTCGCTCGTCGCACCACTCGTCCCGTTATATTGCGTCGCAAGGGAGAGGTCGTTGTCGATCTTGAAAAGGCCGCCGCTCACACGCACGATGCCCGTCTGGCTCGTTCTGTTGTTCACGCCAATGCGGATGCAGGCGTCCGCCCCGTTGGCGTGGAATGTTCCGCGTTTCACTTCAAGGATTGCCGTGCCCCATCTATCGACGCCGACGAAGTTGCATGAACTGTTGCGATTGCCGACAGTCTTGACCGTTCCACCGTCAATGATGAGTCTTGTCGTAACGGCCCCATCGGTGTCAACACCACCATAGCCAATGGCCACGCGGCCATTGGAAGCAGTCAAATCAACTGTGAATTCATCAGCAATGGTAACCGTGGAGCCCTGCCAGTTGAGGCTCCCTGGCGCACGCCAAGTTCCGTTCGTCAGCGTGATTTCTTCATCGTGGTAGCGACGAGAGCCGAAATTGAGCGTGCCTGAATACGTATTCCCGCCGAGGTCAAGAACGCCCTCACGCGGTACGATTGTGGAAGGCATTGTCGCATTGGCGAAAACAAGAGTGCCAGGACCGTCCTTGCGCGGCGTGGTGGCGGTGAGACCGCCGGAGAGCGCGAGGCGTCCGCCTTCCGCAACGTAGATGCTGCTATTGGCCGTGGAGAGCGTGACGGGCGCGGTGATGTCCTGCGCGGCGGCGCTCGCGTCCGCGATGTCCTGCGAGAACGTAAGCCCGTTGCCGCCCACAGTGAAGGCACCAGCCGTATCCGTGAACGCAAGGCGGGTGTAGGAAGATTCGGCGGGCGTGTCCGCGCCACCAGTGGCGGCAGAATAGACGAGTCCAACCGCCGCGTCGGCGGGATCGAATGAGAGGTAAAGCGTGTTGCCGTCGCGGACGAGAACGCCCGCGCCGCCGGAGACCGTGATCTGTCCGAGCGAGCCGTCAATCGCGGCGGTGCTGGCGATGAGCGGATAGCGTCCCGTGGGGGATGCGGGGAGCGTGACGTCGAGCGTTACAGGGCCGATGATCTCGAGGTTCGGCACGGCGAGACGCGCCACGTCCGCGTCGAGTGCGCCGAGGTTCAGCGAGATGCCGTCGAGGATAAGGCCGTAGGTGAGCGCCGCCTGCTCGAAGGTGACCGCGCCACCACCCGCGAGGCGCAGCTTGCCCGCGCCGGTGAACGCGGGAATGGACTGCGCGAAGCCGGCGGTGTCGAAGGACGCGACCGCGTTGTTGACGATCTCCATCGTGCGAGACTTCGATCCCCTGTATTCCGCGATGTTGAAGATGTTCGCGCGCGCCGCGACAAGCGTACCATTGCGCCACGAAAACACCTGTCCGTTGTATGGCTGGAAGTTGAGCTCCTGAACGGTCAGCACGCCGCCCTGAAGCGTCAGCGTGGAGGTTCCCGTGCTGGAGCTGCTTGCGCCAAACACGACCTGCTTGACCTCTGCCTCGCCGCCGTTGATGGTGATCGTGCCGGAGCTCGTGCATCCCGCAAGGCTATTATACGCAGTCGAGCTGCGGAGCTGGGTATCGACTTTCAGGAGTCCGCTGTTCAACGTGAGGGTCGAGGTGATGCCCTTGCTGCTGCTGCCCACGCCGAGGATGCCCGCGCCGCCGCCGGAGGTCGAACACCACACCGTGCCGCCGTTGATGTTCATCGCGGCAGGCTTGGTCCTGTCGATGCCGATGAAGTTGCACCATCCGCCGGTGTTGCCGCCAACCTTTATGTATGCGCCTTTGTTGATGTTGACCGTCCCCTGAAAGACCAAAAGGCGCTGCTCGCTTCCCGTCTTGTCGATCCGCGTCTCCGGGCCGTAGCTCGCCGTGCCGTCGGCGGTGTTATAGAAGAAGACATCTTCCCCGGCCCACGACGGCGAGGGCGCCGTCGCTACGCAGACTGCGGCGGCGACAAGCGCGGTCCTCCCGATGCGGCGCGTGAGGACACGCGCCCTCCCGATTTCCAACAACTTGAACGACATACAATGCTCCGTTGCTACGAGGTAATTCATAAACCCCGCTTTCGTGGCGTTTGCGGTTCAAGCCACTTGACCTGAAAAGCACCGCATAACTGCAAAAACACAATCACGAAGTCCACGGCGCAAAGTGTAGCAAAATCTCCGCCGTCTGTGCAAGCAGAAAGGCGGCAAAATCCACTGCCTGTGGCGCGCACTCGAACAGGGGCTGTTCCCGTTCATGATGAACGAGGTCGGGGAACTGACCGAGAAGAACAAGGTTTTCGTGGCTGTCTGCGAGGCGGCCGTGAAGCCGGAGACGTTCGAGTACGCGAAATGGAAAGGAATCGGGCGTTCGTCGGGACGGAGGGGCGGATGTCGGTCTGCTACGACTCTGCGCCCGTACCCGTCAGGGCGAAGGCCGCGAACAGAAAGCGCGTCTGAGCGCGTTCCGCACATCCACGACCTCGCCGACGCTGCCTACGATTCCGAGACGATCCGCGAAAGTAGCGTCGAGGAGGGAAACCAGCCCATCATCGACTGCAATCGGCGCAAGGCAGACGAGGCGGTCTGCCATGCTCTGCTGAATGGGATGCCCGGAAATGGGCATGAAACCCAAAGGCGTCCCCGACGGGTCGCCAGCCTTGTCATACCCTTAGGCGGCATCCTTTGCTACAAACACTGGAAAATGGCTTTTTTCAGTTATGGCACAATGCCCCTTCATGCCTCAACTGATGCCGAACACGAGTTTATGAATTGCCTCAAAATTATTGCCTTTGCGCCTCAACAAGCGGGTCGTCGATGCCGCGCTTTTCGGGATCGTAGTTGACGCCCACGTGGAATACGGGCAGGGAGGAGTCGAGCCACGGGTTCCCGTACTCCTTCGTCTTCGCCTGTTCCAGCGCCTCGCGCGCCGTCTTGCCGTACTTGAACTCGAAAACGTACGTACCGGTCTTGTCCTGAAGCACCGCGTCCGCGCGTCCGCGCGCGCTCTGCCGCTCGCCGGAGATGTCCGCGCCGATGAGTTTCATGAAGAGGAGGAAGTACCGCTTCGCCTCCTTCTCGTCCTCGATGTGCCACTCGTGCGGCACGGCTGCGAACGCCGCCTTGAGGTTCTTCCTGAGCAGCGTCTCCACGCCCTTCTCGATCAGGTCGTCCTGCGCGTCCGCAAGTTCCTCGTTCCAGTCGGACATGCTGTTGCGCAGCAAGGTGGAGACGTAGCCCTCGGACAGGGATGTGGAGATTTCCTCGTTCGGTATGCCGAGTTCGATGCGTCCTGACGCACGCACGCGCTTGATGGTCAGATAGCCGCCCTGATAGAGAAGCGCCTCGATTGGCATCGTCTCGGCATCGCAGACGTCCAGCTGCGTCTGTGAAACGACCAGTCCGTTCAAATCCGCTGGAATCTCGTCCGCCGCCTTGATGCGGTTGACGATCATGGAGGCGTGCCCAGTCGCCTCCCAGTAGTTCGTCAGATCGCCGGATTCCAGTGCGCTGCCGAGCGACACCGGGTTGCACACCTTCGCCTCGGACTTCGGCGAGAAGCGGTAGCCGTCGTACCACGCGAGAAGAGCCCGCTTCGCGGCGGCGAAGTCCATGCCGTTCTTTTGCGCGAACACCTCGATGTTCTCGCGCAGGGGGCCGTCGAGTTCCTCTGTGGTGTAGCCGAGGAGCGTCGCGAAACGCGGGTCCATCGTGCGGTCCTTAAGGTGGTTCAGTCCGGAGAAGATCGAAAGCTTCGTCAGCTTCGTGACGCCCGTCATCAGGAGAAAACGGATGGAACCGGAATTGACCTTCAGCTTCTCGTAGAAGTCGTGGAGGTCGGAACGCACCCTCTTCAGCGTTTCGAGATCGTCAAGGAACTTGGCGACGGGCTCGTCGTACTCGTCGATGAGGACGACGATCGTTCCCGTCGGCGACTTCTTGGCGGCGGCGACGAGGAAGTCATCGAACTGCCCCGAAATGTCGCCCTCGCCCGTGTACTCCACCTCCGCCTGCGCACAAAGGCTCTTCACGAGCTTGGCCAGCTGTTCGCGGAAGAGTTCGTAAGTTCCGCCCACGGCGCTGGACATCGCAAAGCTGTACACCGGGGTCGGTTGCGTCCACCCTTCCCACGGCAGGGAGTCAATGGCAAGGCCCTTAAACAGCTCGCGCCGTCCCTCGAACATCGCCTTCAAGGTCGAGAGCATGAGCGACTTGCCGAACCGGCGCGGACGAGAAATGAAGAACTGCGAGTCCGTCTTCGGCGCGGCAAATTGGTACAGCAGGTCCGTCTTGTCGACGTACTTTCCTTCCCCTCCGAGTATCAACCTCGGAAAGTCGAACACACTCGTCGTGGGCACCTTGATTTTCACTTCGCAGTTTTCCATCGGCGCGTATTATACCAAAAACCGCGCGCTTGTGCGGGAGAAATTGAAAGCAAGTTCCCGCTTGTACCTGCGGCGGGATTTTTGCTACACTTACTCCCATGAGTACTTTGTTTGGCAAAACACTATCTGCTGCAATTTGCATTGCGGGAGCAGGCTTTTCTGCGGCGGCGGACGCAGGGCGGGTGCGGTTTGACTTCGAGAATGGCTCGCTCCAGGGATGGGAGGTCGTCGAGGGGGCGTTTGAAAAGGTCGTCACCGACCGCGCGACCGAATACAACACGCGCCGTCCGCAGGCGAAGAGCGGCACGTGGTTCCTTTCCACGCTGGAGTCGTTTTCCGGCAAGCCCGAGGCCGGGCCGACGGGCGTGCTGGAAAGTCCGACCGTGCGCATTGACGGACGCGAGGTCGCGTTCTGGATCGGCGGCGGGAAGAGAGGCGTCCACTTCGCGCTCATCGACCGCGAGACGGGACGTGAAATCGCTCGCGCTACGGGCAGAAACGCGGAACCCCTGCGCCGCGAGACGTGGCAACTGCCCGGGGCGGCGGTAGGCCGCACGGCTTTTTTCCGCGTCGCCGACGCCGCGACCGGCAGTTGGGGCTACATCGCGGTCGACGGCATCGAGTTTGACGGCGCGGTTGTCGCGCACGATTTCGACGCGCGCGGTTTCCTGCCGTCCGGCGCCGTGCAGAACGCGGAGAAGGCGATTCGCGAACTGGGCGAGATGGACGCGCAGTATCCCGCCGAGAAGTTCCTCGCCGCCCTGCGGGTGGTCGAGGGATGGAATGGACGCGGCAAGGCGAAGATGTTCGACGAGCTCCTGCTGCGCGCGCTCGTGCGCGAGAATCCGCTCCTCACCAACGAGATCATCTACACGACGCACGCGATGTGGCGTCCGGACCACCACAACACCGAAACCCTCTTCCAGTGCGGCGAGATCAACGAGGCGAAGTACGTCACGCACGGCGCGATGCGCGCGCTCAACCCGCGCACTGGCGAGCGCCGCGACATCGTGTCGGACGCCCCCGGACGTACCGTGCGCGACCCGGAGGTGGACTGGGACGGGCGGCGCATCGTCTTCGCCATGCGCAACGGCCGGAAGGACGACTACCACATCTACACCGTCAATCCCGACGGTTCAGGACTTGTGCAGCTCACGCGCGCCGCCGGCGTCTCGGACATCGACCCTGCCTGGCTCCCCGACGGCGACATCGTCTTCGCCTCCACGCGCGAGCCAAAGTACTGCATGTGCAACCGCAACATCATGTGCAACCTCTTCAAGATGAAGCCGGACGGCGCGAACATCCACCAGATCGGCAAATCAACGCTCTTCGAGGGACACCCCGCCATCCTCCCCGACGGACGCATCCTCTACGACCGCTGGGAGTACGTGGACCGTAACTACGGCGACGCGCAGGGGCTCTGGACCTGCAACCCGGACGGCACGCGCCACGCGGTGTTCTGGGGCAACAACACCGTCTCGCCCGGCGGCGTGCTGAGCGCGCGCGCACTCTCCAGCCCGTCGCGGGCAATCGCCGTGCTGTGCGCGTGCCACGACCGTCCCTGGGGCGCGCTCGGCCTGATCGACCGTTCGCTGGGCGTCGACGGCAAGGATTCCGTGCTGCGCACCTGGCCCGCGTCGTTCCGCGAGGAAATCCGCACGGAAGCCGACGTTCCCGGCTCCTATCCCGTGAGCGGCGGGCATTTCGTGTTCGACACCCCGCGCACGATTCCCGTGAAGTACGCGGATCCGTTTCCCATCGACGACGCGCACTTCCTCTGCGTGCGCCAGACCGGTCACGGCGAGGAGACGGCCATCTACTACCTCGACCTTCACGGCAACGAGGTGCTCGTGGCGAAGGACGCGCCGGGATGCCATTCGCCCGTGCTGTTGCGTCCATCGAAAAAGCCCGCCGTGCAGGCCGAGCAGCGCACCTACGACGCGCCGGACGCGCCGGGACGCTTCTACGTGCAGAACGTGTACGTGGGCACGCACATGAAAGGCGTGGCGAAAGGAACGATCAAGGCGCTCCGCGTGGTGGAGAGCCCGGAGAAACGCATCTACCTGCCGCAGCGCAGCTGGTTCAGCGACGTTGCGCCCGCGATGAACTGGCATTCGTTCGAGAACAAGCGGATTCTCGGCACGGTGCCGGTGGAGGAGGACGGTAGCGCCTACTTCGAGGTGCCGGGCAACACATACGTCTATTTCCAAGCGCTCGACGCGGACGGACGGATGGTGCAGTCGATGCGCAGCGGCGCGTATCTGCAGCCGGGCGAACGCTATGGCTGCGTGGGGTGCCACGAAAGCAGGACGGGCGACGTCCCCAAGGCGGAGAAAAAACCGCTCGCGCTGTCACGCGCCCCATCGAAGCTCGACGGATCCTACAACCTGAAGGGGCTTGAGAAAGGCACACCCCCGCATCTCTACTCGTACCAGAAGGAAGTGCAGCCGATATTCAACAGGCGGTGCGTCGCGTGCCACGACTACGGGAGAAGGGCCGGCGCGCTCGGTGATCGCGCCCTACCGAACACCCAGGATGCCGGCGAAAAGCTGAACCTCTCGGGCGACAGGGGCGCGTATTTCTGCACAAGCTATGTCGATCTCTGGGCGCTCGGCCACGTGAAGTGCATCGGGGCGGGGCCGTCATCCACCCAGCAGGCCTACTCGTGGGGATCGTGCGTTTCACCGCTTGTGAAGAAACTCTACGGACACGGCAAGAGCGGCATCACGGAGGAGGAGCGCGACCGCGTGATCACGTGGCTGGACATCAACGCGCCCTACTGGCCGTGCTATGAATTTGCCTTTCCCGACAGCTACGGCGGGCGCATGCCGATCACGCGCGCGGAACACGACGAACTCGAGAAGATCACGGGCGTGAGCATTCCGAGGTCGTTCAGTCCGCCGCGCCGCGAACAACTGAACTTCGATCGCCCCGAACTCTCGCGCATCCTTGACGCGGTCAAGGGCAAGCCCGCATACGCGAAGGCTCTTGCGATCATCCGAAAAGGACAGGAACGTCTCAAGGCGACGCCGCGCGCCGACATGGACGGGTTCGTGCCGTGCGCCGAGAACCAGGCGTTCGAGACGCGCTACAGGAAACGGCAGGAATGTGAACGACGGTCCTACGACGCCATCCGCACTGGCCGAAAGATTTACGACCGTGCCCCTGCCTCTTAGGATTAAAACACAGATATCTCGTAGTCGAGCGTGAAGCGCTCGCCGGGCTTGAGTTCGAGCGGCTTCTCGTAGATCGGCATCGGGTTGACGAAACGGTGGTCGCTCCACGTGTAGATGCGTTCGGTCTCAAGCGGCGCAAGTTCCTTCACCTCGATGCCATGGCCCGTCTTGGGATCGACGTAGCGGACGGCCGTCATCTCCTTGGGGCCGCCGACGTTCTTGTCGTGGCTCGGCTCGCCGCCCACGCCCGACATCTTGAACTCGCGCATCATCGTCGCCATGCGGAGCGAGAACCCGCCGTAGCCCACCGGACGGCGACAGTCGAACTTCACGTCGTCCCGCGCCGTGAACACGTGCGTAGAGCGGATCTTGTAGCCGCCCTTCGCGTCGGGCGCCGTGAACTGAACCCGGCGCTCCTCCTCCAGAAGCACCTTGCCCGGCTGCGCGCGCGGACCGTACCACATCGAGAGCTGCACGTCGCACGCGCCGCCCTTCGGCACGATCTTGAAGTTCTTCACCACCGTCATGCCGTCGGGGAAGAGATTCCCCGCGGCCGGACCGCGCGGTTCCCAGTAGTTGAGCCCGTTGATGAACTTCCAGCAGAACCAGAGGCCGAGGTGCCAGGGATGGTCCGCGGGACGCGCATCCGTGAAGCAGCGTCCGTCCGGCAGACAGAGCGGATGAACGAACGGCTTGTTCTCGCGGTTCGCGATGTTGAACTTCCACACCGTCTTGCCGTCCTTCACGCACTCGACGCCCTCGATGGTCGTGCGCACCTTCGCGGTCGTGGTCTTCACCTCGACGTTGTCGGGGCGCTCGCCCATCGCCCACTTCGTCGCCTCGAAGAGGTGCAGCTGCCACTCCATCTTGCCCCAGTCCTTCGGACGGTGTCCGAGCGCCGTGTAGAAGATGCGGCCCTTGCCGTAGGTCTTGCACCACTCGAGGACGTGTCCGCCGATCTTCGGGCAGCCGTACTTGTCCGTCTTGCGCGACTTCGGCTCTACGTCCTTCCAGTCGAGGATCATGAGCGGACGCAGCCCCGTCTCGTCCGGATGGTTGAGGTAGACCTCGTCCATCTCCCAGACGCTCCCCTGCGGGAACATCGTCATCGCGGGATGCTTGGCGTCCACGCGGCTGAACTTGACCGGCATCATCCTGTAGTGGCGCTCGAACGCGCCGCCGAGGAAGTCGTGGAACCGCTTGTCCCCGCGCTCGCACGCGCTCGAGGAGTGCGTCGCGACGAGTCCGCCGCCGTTCTCCACGTACTTGTAGAACGCCTCGCGCTGCTCGGCGTTCTCGAAGAGCTCGTGGTTGCAGTTGCAGAGCATGATCGCCTTGAACGTCTTCATCGCGCCCGACGTGAACACCGCCGGGTCGTCCGTCACGAGGCACGACAGCCCGTTCGCCGTGAAGTAGCGGCGCACCTCCTCTGCGCCCTGCTCGGTCGATTCGTGGTGGTACGGCTTGGACCACGGGGCGGTGCCGCCCTTCGCGACCTCGCCGGTTTTCTGGTTCTTCACGTACTGCCAACGCGTGTAGACGAGCACGTCCGCCGGCTTGAACTCTGCGGCCACAAGGGTCGCGCCTGTCGCGACCACCGCCGCAAACATCAGGGCCTTCACCTTCATTTTATTAAATCCTTTCGTGTATTCAATAAGGTTGAACGCGTTTAGTATGCCAAATCCGCGTACCCAACGCAAGGGGAAATATGGTATACTTCTGTTCGTGCAACGTAGGTGCGTTGCATGGACCAATGATTTCACATAGGAGAAAGAAAATGAAGACAAGATTGACATACGCGGGAGCTGCTTTTGCGACCGCACTGGCCGGTACGACACTGCTGGCCGCGCCCGTGAGCGTCAAGGACGCAATCGCCAAGATGCGCGTCGTGCAGGGGTTCTACCCCTACACGGAAGTGAACGACCGCGCGATGAACGGCATCATCGCCGCCGACCGCGCAATCGACGCGGCGTGGGTGGAGGCGGCAAAGGACCCCGCCGCGTTCAAGGCGCGACAGGAACGCGTGCGCCAGGCGTGGCTCGACTCCATCGGCGGTTTCCCGGAGCGCTGCGACCTAGACGTGAAGACGACCGGCGTCATCCAACGCGACGGCTACCGCATCGAAAAGACGCTCTTCCAGTCGCGTCCCGGACACCACGTGACCGCCACGGTGTTCGTGCCCACCGATCCCCGCTTCAAGGCGCCGTACCCCGCCGTACTCGTACCGTGCGGACACACGTACAACGGAAAAATGTCCGAAGACTACCAGCGCCCGGGCGCAATCGGCGCGAAACTCGGCTTCATCGTAATGGTGTACGACCCGATCGACCAGGGGGAGCGTCCGCAGAACCGCAAGTCCCGCAAGCCGATGGTCTGCCACGGACACAACCGCATCGGACACCGCGCCGCCCTCATTGGCTGGAACACGGCGCAGTTCCGCATCTGGGACGGCATCCGCGCGCTCGACGTGCTGTGCGCCCGTCCCGACGTGGACGCGAAACACCTCGCCGTCACGGGGCACTCCGGCGGTGGCACGGACTCAAGCTACATCATGGCGATGGACAAGCGCATCGCCGCGGCCGCGCCCTCCGGTTTCATCGCCTCGATCCGCGGCACGAACTGGGACCTCGGCGCGAGCGACGCCGAGCAGCAGTTCTACGGACAGCTCAAATACGGCATGAACCACCTCGCGCTCTTCATGCTCGCCGCCGACCGCTGCGCCGCGCTCCACCTCGCCACGCACGCCGACTTCTTCCCGTTCATCGGCGTGTACGAGACCGCCGAATACGCAGCGAAGGCGTTCAAGTCGCTCGGACGCGGTGACTGCTTCCAGCTGATCGACACCTCCGGCCCGCACCTCTGGGCGGAAAGCTCCAAGCAGGCCGAGTTCCTGTGGTTCCGCAAACACCTCAAGGGCGAGGACGTGTGGAAAGGCTACGACTGCGTCGCATTCCAGAAATACAACCTTGGCTTCAGCCTCAAGGACCCGAAGGTTGACGTGGGCCTCGCGCGCGACCAGAAGAACCTCGTGACGCCAACGGGCAGCGTCCTTGATTTGCCGGGCGAGCGGACAGTCTATGACATCATCCGCGAAGAGGCGCACAAGCTCGAGAGTGAACGCAAAACCGTCACGCCCGACATCGTGCGCGCGGCAACCGGCATCCGCAAGACTGGCTTCCACGCCGAGGCTTACGACCGGCTGGACCAGGAGCTTGCGAACGGAAAATCCTCCACGGTCACGCTCCTCACGGACGATGGCATCGCACTCCAGATGTTCACGTTCCGTCCGAACGCGCCGAAGGCCGGTGCTCATCCCGTGATGATCGTCTCGGAGGATTTCGACTCCGTGGCGCACGCGGCGCGCGTGGAGGAGATTCTCCGCGAAGGCCGCGCCGCCGTGATCCTCGAGGCGCGCGGCTGGGGACTCACCGGGCGCTACTTCCGCCACCACCGCGGCGAAGGCGGCGCGTCGTCCACGAAGTACTACGGCTGCCCCACCATGGACGAAATGGTCACGATGAAGTACTACCACCTCGGCGAGAACATGGTGGCGCACCGCGCCGAGGACATGCTCTCAGCGGCCGACGCCGCGAAGAAGATCATTGGCTCCACCGAGCCGTTCGACATCGAGGCATACGGCCGCGCCTGCATTCCCGCCGCGCACGCACGTTTCGTAGGGGATGGCCGCTTCGCGGAGATGAAGATGGTGAAGCCCACCTGGTCCTGGAAGCAGATGATAGACGACGAAAATCTCTACACCCGCTTCGCGGACGTAGTACACGGCGCCTACCGCCACTACGACTGGACCGATCTGGTGAAGTAATCCTTTACGGGGTGACCTTACCCTTGTTCATCATGTCCTTTACGTCGGCGTCGAGCTTGACGGCTTTCTCCTTTGGCCCCTTGCGCGTGAGGAACACGTCCGTGAACCACTCCGGCGAAACCTGCCATTTCGGGTTGAAGTCATCGGAAACGGCGTAGCGCCAGAGCGTGCGCTTGAAGAGGCGCGCGGCCGTGCTGTTCGCGTCGAGCCGGAGTCCGCACACGATGAGCCGCCCCTCGCCCACCTTCACCTCGAAGAACGGCGAGATGAAATACGAATGGTGGAGGTCCGGCACGACCGTGATGATCGGGCGGAAGTCGGCGGGCAGTCCTTCGAGGCGGTGCGACGTCGCGCTGTGCTTGCCGTCGCTGAAGAGCTTGCGCCAGAACTCGTCCATCCAGTAGTCGCACCCCGTCGGCGCGAGCGCGGGATGGTCCGCGTCCACGACGGCCCCGAAGCCGATGTGCTTGCGATTCGTCGCGAACAGTCCCGTGGACCAGTAGATCGGCTTGAACGTCGTGATGTCGCTCTTCGCGCTCTTGCCCGTGTAGATCACGCGTCCCCCTGCGGCAAGCGCCTTCGCGGCGGCAGCGGGATCGGACGTAATCAGCACGCCCTCCGGCAGCGGGTCAGGCACCCGGATGCGCGGCAACACGTAGATGCGCCAGGAGTTGTCGCCGAAGCGGAGCTCCGGACGACTCGGCGCGGCGAAACTGGAAAGCTCAACTGAAATGCCGCCCACGTCCGCGAGTTCGCCCGCAGGAATCGGCTTCGCCGCCACGGCCCATCCACTGTGGATGCCGAACGACCAACGCCAACGCGTCCCCGCCGGAATCGCGTCCGCAAGCTCGTTCCGCACGAGGAGCCGCGCCGTGAACGTCTCGTTGGAGGTCCAGAGGAACTTCGGGAACTTCGCGAGACACGGCGTGGTGCTCATCAGGACGGAGAACGGCGGCACTTCGCCGAGCGCGGGCTTCGCGTCGAAGAACGCGTCATACCAGCCGATGAGCGCTTCGCCCTGTCCGGGATAGTCGCGCATGGAGAGATAGTTGATGCCATCGCACGAGGGCGTGCGGAGGAAGCCCTCCGTCTCGAGCTTGTAGAGATGCCGGCTCGTCTGCATCGACGCGGAGTGGAACTCGCGCGCGAAGCGGAAGGTGTTGTTCGAGATTGCCATCTCACGCATCGGAATCCAGCGCCAGGGATTGAGGAGCCCGTTGAACTTCGGAATCTGCTCGTCCCACACGGGATAGACGGGCCACTGTCCGATCTCGTGGGCGATCACGGGAATCGGCGCCTTGGAATAGACTTTCTCGTAATCATAGTCCGCCTCGCCGCCGATAAGGCCACGCGTCCAGCCGAGGCCGGGATAGAGGTGCGTGACCATGAAGTCGTCGCTCGGCGCGACCTTGCGTGCGGTCGAGCACATCGTGAGGCGGCGCGGGTCGTACTTCTTGTGCGCCGTCATCCATTTGTCGAGCGCCTCGAAGTTGCAGAACCCGAGCTCGTTGCCGAACGTCGTGGACACCATCGAGGGGTGGTTACCGTATGCGTCGGCGACGGCCTTCAGCTCGCGCTGGAGCCAACTGTCGAGCGCGGCGTTGCCCTTCCCCGCGAAGCTCGACGCGATTCCCGTCTCGTTCCAGTAGCCGAGTTCGCAGAATATCATCATGCCGAGTTCATCGGCGGCCTCGAACGCGGCCTCAGGCGGCGTCCACGTGTGGAGCTGGATCGCGTTCATGCCGTTGTTGCGCTGGATCGTGAAGAAGCGCATCCACTCGCGCTTTCCCATGTTCGGGTAGCCGGTGAGCGGGAAGTGGCAGTTGTCGATGTCGGCGCGCACGAAGAGCGGACGACCGTTGAGCATGAGGCGATTGCCCTTGCGTCCCGGCGTGCGGAAACCGAAGCGGAGTTTCTTCTCGAAGCCGCCCTTCGCGTCGCGGAACGTAACCGTGTACAGACGCGGATTGAACTCGTCCCACGCCTGCGGCTCCTCCGCGAGAGTCGCCGTCACCATCACGCGTCCCTGCGCGTAGGGCGACGGTTCCGCCTTGAAGCCCGTGAAGGAGAGATCGTCGGACATCACGCTCTGCGCGTCGGCGACGAAGCCCGCCGGCAACTCGAAACGCACCTTGCCGTTCGCAGGGTAGTCGGCGAACACACGTACCCCCTCAAGCGGATTCACCTCACGCAGCTCGATCTTGCCGATCGCGCCATGCCAGACGGACTGCATCCATTCGCCGTACCCGTGTGCCTTCATCGCCACGCCGTACTGTCGCGAGTTGTCGATTGCAATTTCAATGCGGTGCTCGCCTGGCGCGAGGGTTCCGGCGGGGATGCGGTGGACATGCGGCGTGCCAAGGGAATCGCAGAAGCCGAATTCGCGTCCATCGACCTTCAACCGGCTCGTCCACATCACGCGCTCGAGGAACACCTCAAGCGGCTTCGCGGCCTGTTCCGCCGTCAGCGTGATCGTACGCGAATAGACGGCGACGCCGTGGTACTTGTACTTGAGCGCGAGGGAGGTCTTCGACGTGCGCTCCGTGTACGCGGCATGGTGGGCGGGGGTCTGAAACTCGCCAAGCCCCGCGTCCGCAAGCGTCCCAGGCAACATCACCTTCCCCGCGAAGTTCGTGCCCGTCACATGCCACTCCCCCGAAAGGTCGATGCCGAGCGGGGCGGCCAAAGCCCCGCAAGAGAGGATCAATAGCGCGGCACATGCCGTGCAGAAGCTGATGGATGTCTGAGTTGTCATGTTTTTCCTTTGTCTTTTGCCCGTCTTGCCAAATCAAGACGTGTGGCCGTTTTATGAGGTTAATTCTGTTTAGCCGTATAGCGGAAGATCCTCGTTTCGCCCTTCTGGAAGGGTAGTTTCACCTTCGGGCCAACTCCAATTCGCTTGTCCGTGAGGGCGTCCGTGACCAGAGCTTCCACGCCGAAGTCGATTTCAAGCGGGCCTTCCTCGCGCGCCTGCACGACCACGTATCCCTCCGCCGCGCAAACGGTCGCCTTCAGCGGCTGCGTGTAGAAATGCACGCCCGCCGCCTTCGCGTGCTCCACGATCTTCTCTGTGACGACGTCGTACGGCGTCGCCGCCTCCACGACGCGCATCGTCGGATGTGTCCTTTTCACCTCCTCCAGCCGCGCCCGGCACGCCGGATCCAGGTCGCGCGCGTACGCGATGAGGAGCAGTTTGCAGTCCGGCGGGTTGGCGAGAACGTCGTCGAGCAGGTACTGCCCGTGCGTCGCGCCGCACAGGTTGAGCCTGAAGCGGGCATGGTGGAGCTGCGGCGTCACCTCTTTGCCCGAGCCGAATCCGTTGCGCATGAGGCTCCGCTCGTCCACCACGAGGGCGATCTCCGGCGAGTAGGGCTTCGTGCGGAGCAACATCGCGTCGTCCAGGACGTTGAGGGCCTTGCGTATCTTCCACATCTCCGCGTCGCGGAACCAGCCGCGCCCGCACAGGTCCATCCACCAGTCGCCGTGTCCGCGCAGGATGTTCAGCGCACCGTTGCGTAGCAGCGCGTTGCGCGTGACGAACGACGATTTGTTCCTCAGCCCCACGTTCACCGGGAAGCTCCACAGGTCCTCGAGGTGCGTGCGGGTGTCGTCCTCGTTGATCCACAGGAAGCCGTTGCGCATGAACGTCTCGGACGGCGCCATCACCGGCGCCAGGCCCGGCCAGCCGCGTCCCGTATAGCTGAACGGGGCGGAGAAGCCGTCGATGCAGTCCTTCCCGTGCCGCATGATCCAGTCGACGAAGAAGTGCCCCGTCTCCGCCGCGCCCGGGACGACCGCGCCGAGCTCCCACGTGTAGCCGTAGAAGAAGATCGCGAGCGAGCCGCCGTCCGAACCGCGCCGCACGGCCGCGCCGAGGTCGCAGAGGAGGCTCGCCATCTCCTCCTGGCGAAACTCGCCGAACTGGATCACGCGGCGGTCGAGGACGGGATCGAGCCGCCCCTGCGGACGCTTCACGCGCCGCGCCTCGGGCGACGGCACCTCCGCCGTCCAGGCGTCCTTCTCGCCCCGCTTCGCGAGCCAGGCGCGGAAGGCGTCGCGGGTGTGGACGTCGTACCCGGAAAGCTCGCCGCTCTGCGACATCATGTAGAACCACTCGGCGGAGTTCTGTCCGCTCACGTGCAGCCCGGCGAAGTTGCGCGGGAACTTCGCGCGCAGATGGCGCGTGAGGCGTTCCACCGCCTCGCATGCGGCCTTGCGGTAGGGGCGGGCGGAGACGGACGACATCCGGATCGCGTACCCCTTGTCGAACACCATCCTGAGCGACGGATCGCGCTCGAGCATCCACCCCGGCGCGTCCACGCACACGCGGGGCATGATCAGCGCGTTCGGGTTGGCGGCTATGATGCGCTCGAATTCACGGTCGATCCTGCCGTAGGCGGGCGGTTCGCCCGGCGGAGCCCACCAGTCCATGCACCCCCAGGAGATGTCCGTGGAGAACGTCACGAAGTCCACCTGCGCGTCGGCCGCGAGGCGCACCGTGTCGCCGAGCGTGTCGCCGTAGGGGAGCGGCATCACGACCTTGCGGCCGGCGGCGTCGGTGTAGGACGCCTCGTGCGTGAAGTACGTGCGGTGGTGCGTGGAGCGGTGCGTCACGACGAAGTGGTAGAGGTGCCCTTTCCTGAGATGCAGCCCGTCGCGCGAGAAATGGCGCGTGCGTTCCTCGCAGCCGGACGAAAGGCGCACGGTCGTTCCGGCGGTCTTGTCGATCAGCTTCGCCTCCGAAAACCACATCGGCTCGTCGTCGTCGAATCCGTCAAGCGACACGCGCCCCCTGTCGGTATCCACCTCTGGACGGAAAGGGATGGTATAGTCGAGCTTGCGCACTTCCGAGATCGGACAGAGGCACGGCGCCGAGCCATAGTAGAAGCGCGGGCGCACCGCCACGCCGTCGACGAAGATGCGCGGGCCCTGCGACGTCTGCCGCACCCGCACCTCCACCGGCCTCTCCGCCGCGCATGCGCCAAGCGCAAGCATGACAACCAGAAACGTTTTCATGGCACG
>CAMKJU010000047.1 GCA_946413265.1 uncultured Lentisphaerota bacterium | reverse complement strand
ACGTGTTCACGCGCGACGACGCGCTCTCGCAGCTCATCGTCACGAAGTACCACACGCTTCCCGACGCGAGCCGCATCCTTGGCGACCTCAAGCTCATCAGCACCGGCTTCGCCACCCTCCAGCGCGCGGTCTACGCGGCGTAAGACAGCAAACGTACAACAGCAAGTTGTGCGGGCCGCCCGGTGGTCGGCCCCTACCAGTTGCATGGCCCGCTCGGCGAGCGGGCCCTAGACCGTTTCCGCTAACTTCACTTTACGCTTCCAACACGGCACGGCGTTTGCTATAATCAGCGTTGCCATTTTGGCGCAATGGAAAGTGAAAGGTTCGTTTCAAGGATGCTGAAGGAAAGTACGATCAACAGGCGCGCGTTCATCGCGTTGGGAGCCACGGCGGCGACGGGCCTCGCAAAGGCGCAGAGTCTCGTGGTGAAGCGGCGCATCAAGAAGGGCGCAGACAATCCCCTGAGCGATGTCGTCAAGCCTGCCGGCGAGGAGGTCGAGGCGGCGATCAGGACGCTTGAGGAGACGACGATGTCCGACGAGGAGAAGCGCGCGGCGGCGTTCCCCGTCGTCCAGAGGGAGATCGACCACATGCTGGACGACCTCTCCTGCAAGGACGCCATACGCGAAAAGGCTTCTGAGGAACGGGTGTCCGCCGCGCTCGCAAAGTTCCCCGTGATGCGCTGGTACGACCGTGCGTTCGACCGCGTGGCGGAGCAGGTCGTCAAGACGAAGGTTGAGGGCGACAAGCCCGCCATCTGGTACGTCTACAACATGGGCATTGTCGTGAAGACGAAGAGCTGCACGTTCGGTATCGACATCTGCCACCGCAAGGCACCGCGTCTCGCAAAGGTACTCGACTTCATCCTCACCACGCACAACCACGGCGACCACTACAACGCGCATCTCCTCCAGGCCATGTCGGCGGCGCATAAGCCGGTTATTTCGAACTTCATGCTCGTGTGGGACTGGTACTGCCGCGACATGGAGAAGACGTTCAAGATCAATGACATCACGATCCACTGCACGGCGGCCGACCACAACAAGCACCTGCCATGGGCCGTAACGACCTTCGAGGTCGTCTGCGGCGAGGGACCGGACGCCTACACGATCTTCCACTCAGGCGACTGCTGCCGCTACGACCACCTTAAGCCGAAGGGGAAGCCGGACGTCTATTTCGGACACTGCGCGATCGGACTCGACTTCATGGCCGCCGCGCAGAACACGATGCCGGCCAAGATGTTCGTTCCGGTCCATCACCAGGAACTCGGACACCTCGGCGGTCGGTATCGTTGTGTCGGCTTCGAGGATGAACCGCTGAAGATCGTGCGTTCGCTCCGCGAAGCTGGCTACAAGGCCGCAATGCCCGTCTGGGGCGACCGCATCGTGTGAGAAGGAGTTTGACGAAAGATGAAATCTGGGGAATATAAGATGTTGAAGGCACATTTGATTTGTTCGACCGCCGTAAGTGTGGCGGTGTTGTCCGGCAGTGTGGCCTGCGCGGCGGAATCTTCCCGCGCTTCGGACGCTCCCGCGCCGATTGTGTTTGAAACTCCCGCAGAGAACGACCGCGGCGCGATGATCCTTGGCAACGGCGAGCTGGGTGCGCTTGCGTGGATCTCGTCGGATGGCACGCTGCACACCGTGCTGCAGCGCTCCGATACGTGGAACGAAGCCGCCCGTCACGTCAAGGTGGGCGCGATCGACTACGTCACCTCCATGAAGGTTGACGCGGGGACGTACCGTCAGGAGCTGTTGCTTGCACACGGCGAGTTCAACGCCTCTTGGCGCAGCGGAGGACGCGAGGTGTCGGTACACTACCGCGTGCAGCATGGCGACGAGCCGTTTGCCGTGTGCGACGTGAAGGGTACGCCGAAGGCCGAGGCGAAGGTGGTGAATTGGCGGCTCTATCCGGGAGGCGCCAAGGAGTTCGGGTGCAGTTGGAAGGAACTCGGCAACCAGTGCGATCGGATTCTGGTGGATGGCAAGCCGCTGCGGTACACCGTCTCGGCGGACCGGCTCGTGCCGGGCGGATGGTGTCATGTGAACCGCAACGCGACCGTGGCGGAGATGATGAAGGTGTACGACCGCTTTCAGGCGACGGGCGACATCGGCCGGGAAGACATGCTTTCAAATCGCGTCTTCGGCGGTGTGACGCGGAAGGTGGTGGTGGTGAAAACAGCAAGCGTACAACAACAAGAGGGCGTGACGCGGAAGGTGGTGGGAGAGACAGCAAGCGTACAACAACAAGATGGCGACCGCAAGGTTCCACGGCAAGATGGCAACAATCTTGCTGTTGTACGCTTGTTGTCACCCGGCACATCCACACGAACGCTCTTCCTCACCGCAATCACGTGCTATCACCCGTGCAAGGACGAGGCGGAATGGCTGCGCCGCACAAACGAGCTGCTCGACCGCTACGGCTGTGCGCTCGACGCCGAGGCGGCGAAGCGTGCCGCGCACGAAGCGGCCTGGCGCGCATTCTGGAACCGCAGCCACATCGCGGTTACGCCTTCGTCCGGCAGTTCGCCTCGCGTCCGTTTCGCCTTCCCCTACAACGCCAAGTTGCCCGTCTCGCACGGGCGCGACAGCAAAGGCGGAACGAAGTTCACGGGTGCGCTCACGGTGGACCCCGCCTCGCGCATCGACAAGGACGGGCTCGTCCTCGTCGCGATGTTCAACGCAAAGGACGTGCGCAGCAACCAACGCATCATCGACAACATCACGCCGGGCGGCACCGACGGGTCGCTCGTGGACATCCTCGGCGGTCGGCTTCGTCTGCTCGTCGCCCAAAAGGCCGTCTACCATCCGTCGACGGTGCCGGCCGGGCGCGACGTGTCCGTGGCGGTGCGCGTATCCCCCGACGGCAAGGTGAAGATGTACCTTGACGGAAAGTTCCATACGGCCGATCTTGCCGACGCGTCTATCGCCGCGCCGGCGACGTGCGCCGCCGTGACGCGCGCGTGGGCCGCGCAGCGGTACACGACCGCTTGCGCCGGGAAGGGCGCTTACCCCATCCGCTTCAACGGCTCGATCTTCACCACCTCCGAGAACGGCGATCCAGACTACCGCCGCTGGGGACACGGCTACTGGTGGCAGAACACGCGCCTGCCGTACTACCCGATGTTCGCCGCCGGCGACTGCGAGATGTTCCAGCCGCTCTTCCGCATGCATGTGGGGCTTCTTGACTTCAACATGAAGCGCACGCGCAAGTATCTCGGACACGGCGGCGCGTACATCCCCGAATGCATCATGCCGTGGGGCGACCATTTCCCGTTCGTCTATGGCGCAAAATATGAATGGAAGGACCGTCCCGACAAACTTCAGGACGGCGGCTGGCACAAGTACGAATGGGTGGGCCAGCTCGAGGTGTCGCTGATGTTGCTCGACTACCATGCCTACACGCAGGACAACGACTGGTTCAAGCAGAAGGCGCTTCCCGCGATCCGTGAGTACGTGCGCTTCTTCGACGAACACTACAAGCTCGACGCGAAGGGCCGCTACAACATGAACCCCGCGCAGGCCTTGGAGACATGGTGGGACTGTACGAATCCCATGCCCGAAGTCGCTGGCCTCATGCGCGTGACGGATCGTCTTCTTGCGCTGCCGAAGGGATTGTTGCCGGATGCGGACCGCGCGCTGTTCGCGAAGATCCGCGCGCGTATTCCCGACCTGCCCACGCGCACGCTCGGCGGCCAGAGGGCTGGCCGCCCTACCGAATCGGTTGTGGCGTACGCGCCGGCGGAAAGGTGTGCAAAGAAGAGTAACGTGGAGCATCCTGAGTTGTACTGCGTGTTCCCGTTCAGGCTCTGCTCCTTCGAAAAGCCGAACGCCGCGTTGGGCCGTGCCGCCTACAACGCGCGTATGGACAGACATTACCAGGGCTGGAAGCAGGAAGAGCTCTTTGCGGCGTATCTCGGCCTGGCCGACGAGGCGGCGGAGCATCTGGCGAACCGTGTTCTTCACAACTCCGCAAGAGGATTCCGCTGGCCCGCGTACTGGGGCCCGAACTTCGACTGGCGTCCCGACCAGTGCGCCGGCGGCAACATCCAGAACATCCTCCAGTCTATGCTCCTGCAGTACGAGGGTGACAAGATATTCCTCCTGCCGGCTTGGCCAAAGGACTGGAACTGCGATTTCAAGCTCAACGCGCCGAAGAACACCACCGTGGAGGGCCGCGTGGAGAATGGAGAGCTGAAGAATCTTGTCGTCACGCCCGCCGCACGTCTGGCGGATGTCGTCCGGTGCAATGCAAAATGATCTCAGAAAAGAAGGGAGCAAATCATGTCGAAAAAAATCAAAAGCAAAACGTTGAGGGCAGTGGCCCTTGGCGTGTCAGTGGGGGTCGTTTCCTGCGCGATGGCGGATGGAAATGAAATCGACTGGTTCAACGTGTCCTTTAATGGGTACACGCAGGGGCAACAACTCACCGACGCGGGCGCGACCGGCGGCACGTGGCATTCGCCCATCCCAGACATCGCGACGAACGTGCACGACGGCGTGCGCAACGGCATCGCCATCAACGCCGGCATTGGGGAGGCACTGGCGTTTGAGCCGAATGCGCCTGCCGGACGCGACATCGAGCGCATCGACTTCGGTCTATGTGCTGAATCGCTTGGGCCGTTCTCGTTCCCGGACTTCGACGGCGCGGCGGGGCTCTCCCCTGCGAAGGAGGAGGACGGCGCGGCGGTGTACTACGGCTTCGCCACGAACGGATGGGTGAAGCTGACCGGCGAGGGCGTTGCCCCGGTGGACGGCGCGTGGGTTGACGGGCGCATCGAGTTGCGCACTGTTGACGGCATCCGCCTCGTGAGCTATCTCGTGAAGAACGGCAACAATGAATATGTGCGTCTCGCCGACGATTCGGGCGCGTCGTGGTTCCGCACGTCTGCGCCGCAGGTGCAGGGCGGCGTCGCGTCGATCTCGTTCACGGGCACCGGACGCTTCTCCGACTTCGGCGGCAAGGAGGACGACGGTGAGGCGATGCGCGTGTTCCACTGGGCGGGCGGCGCGGAAGGCGACTGGACGGATCCCGCGAACTGGACGACCAACGGCGTGGCGGCGGGGACTGTCCCCGGTGCGGCGGGCGACATCGCGATCGTCGACGGCGCGGCGACGCTTGCGAACGGAGACGAGAGCGGCACGGTCAACAACCTCACCGTCGGATTTGACGCGAACGGCACGGCGTCGCTCATGGGCGGCAGCCTCGAGACGTCCATCGCGCTCGATACGACGCGTCCGCGCGCAGGACGTCCGCTCGCGGCGGAAATCGGAACGTTCCTTGGCTTGACGCCGGACTACACGTTCACGTGGAGGCGCGGTTCGACTGCGAAGGCGTACGAGACGGCGGCGGTCGGCAGCGCGGCGTCCTTCACGCCCACGACGGCGGACTACGAGCACTGGTTCAAGTTCACCGCGCGCGACGGGAGCGGCGCAGCGCTTCTTGAGAAGGAGTTCTTCTTCTCGAAGCTGCCCGTCTTCTACATGACGACGGACGACGGCCAGACGCCGAGCGCGAACAAGGAGAAGCACGACGGGCAGGTCCTGGTGCAGGGCAACGACGAATGGAAGTCGCTCTACAACGGCAAGATGACGATCAACGTGCGCGGCAACTCCACAAAGAGCTACCCGAAGAAGCCGTGGAAGCTCAAGCTCGACAAGAAGACCGAGATGTTCGGTATTCCGAAGTCGAAGCACTGGGTGCTGCTCGCAAACTACAACGACCAGTCCATGATGCGCAACAAGCTCGCTGGTGACTTCGCGAACGACATCGGCTCGCTTGGCATGAAGTCGACGTGGGTCGAGTGCGTCCTCAACGGAGACTGGCAGGGCACGTACCAGTTCGGCGAGCAGATCCGCGTGGCGAAGGAACGCGTGAACGTACACGACTGGGAAGGTGACGCGGGCGACATCGCGGAGGCGTTTGTGAAGGCTCAAAAGGCGAACGGACACATTCTCACGGGCGACCAGGAGGACGAACTCGCCGAGCAGCTGGAGCAGGACTTCGCGTGGGTGACGACGGACACCTTCTCGTATCTCGACAAGACGAACAACGTCACGCTCACCGGCCAGCCGTCCAAGCTCTTCAAGAAGTTCACGAACGACATTTCGGGTGGCTACCTCTTCGAGTTCTCGGAGGAGTACGACGAGTTGTCGAAGTTCACCACGTCGTCCGGCGTGCTTGGCGTCAGGACGATGATGAAGTCGCCGGAGTACCTCTACACCAACACCGACATGTTCAACTACTGCCAGGACTACCTCAAGAAGTACTGGGACGCCTGCACGTCGTGGGACGGCTACAACGCGGGCGAGGACAAGTGGATCGGCGACTACTGCGACTACGAGTCGATGGTTAACTACTGGCTCGTGATGGAGATGTTCGGCAACAACGACGCGGTGAAGAAGAGCCGCTACGCCTACAAGGAGCAGGGCCAGAAGCTTGTGTTCGGTCCGGTGTGGGACTTCGACTGGGGCGTGGGGAGCCTGCGCGTCTCCAGCAACGGGACGGGCTGGAAGTGCCAGGAGGCGGACGGCAAGACGGCGTACTCCTTCTTCAAGGACTGGGCGGACAGCCCCGAGTTCTGCACGCGCCTCCACACGCGCTACTGGCAGGTGCGCGACCGCTTCGCCGCCTGCATGGCGGACGGCGGACTCATCGACCAGTACACCAACTTCATCTACGAGGCGTGCCTCGCCAACTCCGCGAAGTGGGACGACAAGAACAACGGCTGGAACGTCTACAACTCCAGCGCGTTCGGGAAGGACGTCGCCCGCCTCAAGAGCTATCTCACGCAGCGCCTCGCCTGGCTCGACCAGCAGTTCGCGGACGTGCCCACGCTCATGGCGAGCGTGAAGCAAAATACATCCAATCACCCGTACACGGCCGACGCGACGACGCTGCCTGTGGCATTTGAGAATCTTAGTGGCACGCTGCCAAAGGGGCGGCGGCTGCGTACGCGCTTTACCGTTGGCGGATCGACTGCGACGACGGTCTCGTGTTTCGTGAACGGCATTCGCGTGGTTCAGAAGCAGGCACTTGACGGCAGCCGCGTGTTCAGCACGGCGATACCGTCCGCGGCCTTCACGGCGGCGCAGGGCGAGCCGAATTGTGTGTCGTTCATCGCATACGACTCGTCGGGTAACGTCGTCGCGCGCAACTACGCGCTGGTCACGCAAAGTCCCTCGGAATCGACGACGATCATCTTCCGCTAAGTGATGTGTGTACGCAGCGAATGAACGCCTCATAAAGATAAATTGAAGGAGAAAATCAACATGGCAAAAATGGATCTGCTGACGGGAATGGGCATGGCGTGTGCCGCGCTTGCGACGTTCGCGTCGTTTGGCGCGGTGGAGAGAGCAACGCCTGATGCGCTTGCGCACCGGTGGAGTTTCACCGGGAACGTGAAAGATACCGTGACGGGTACGGAGGCGACGCGCGTCGGCAAGGCGAACCTTTCCGCGACGGCACTTCTCCTGCCCGGCGGTGCGCACGAAGCGGGGCATCTCGACCTTGGAAGGAACATCCTTCCGGCGGACGGCTCCGACGTCACGATCGAGATGTGGGCGACGCTCCGGTCCGTCCATTTCTGGGCGCGTATCTTCGACTACGGCTCGGACGACAAGAACTACTTCACGATGGCGTGGAGCGAATCCGCGAAGCCCGACACAGACAGCATCGAGATGTGCTGTAGCGGAACGAAGCGTTCCGCTTTCAAGATGTTGTGTCCGTACACAGTCGGGACGCCGTGCCACATCTCCGTGACGCTCGTGAACAACGGGAACGGCTCCACGACGATGCGCGCGATGCGCCGCAATGCGAAGACCGGCGCGATCGAGCGCGAGCACCGGCAGGTGTACAGCGGCTGGGCGCTGGCGTCCCTTGTCAATCCGCGATTCCTCCTCGGCGGCTCGCAGTACGCATGTGACGGCGACGCGGGCGCGGACTACGACGAGGTGCGCGTGTGGAAGGGCGCGCTGACGGATGCGCAGCTCGCCGCGAACGTCCAGGCCGGGCCGGACGCGCTTCCCGCGAAGGTGTCGATTTCGACGGACCGCGCCGTGAAGCCGATTCCCGCGTTCATCTTCGGTCAGAACATCGAGCATACGCGCTCGGCCGTGCAGGGCGGACTCTCCGCGCAGCTCGTCCGGAACCGCAAGTTCGCCGGGAAGCCCTCGCGCGCCGGCATCGCGATGCTGTGGGAGCCATACGGCTCCAAGGCGTTCTACCATCAGGCCCAGGGCCTGAGCGTGACGCGCCACGCGGCACGCAGCCGGATGCCGCGCTGGAACGAGCGCGGATCGCAGGTGATTGGATGCCTCGACGAAAACGGTGAGGCGGGAATCCGCCAGGGCGGCATCGGGCTCCGCGGCGGCGTCGCACACAACTTCAGGGCGGTGGTGGGTACGCTCCAACCCGTCGACACGCCGATCGTGCTGCGCGTCAAGTCGGGCAAGAAGGTTCTTGCGGAACGCGCATTCACGGTGAACACGAAGGGTCGGGGCGACTGGAAGCGCGTCGCGTTCGACTTCACGGTGGAGAAGGACGTCACGGCGGAAATCTCAGTCGGCGTGAAGGGGAGGAAGTATGCAGTCGTCGGCGCGGTGTCGGTGATGCCGGCGGACAACTTCCGCGGGATGCGCGCGGACGTGATCGAACACCTGCGCGAAATCGGGACGTCCATTGTCCGCTGGCCGGGCGGCAACTTCGCGGGCGAGTACCGTTGGCGCGACGGACTCATCCCCGATCCCGACGAGCGCGCGCCGCTTCAAAGCTACACGGAGATCGAGTCCCAGCCGCATGGCCTCGGCTACGACCAGAACGACATCGGCATGGAGGACATCCTCGCGCTCTGCGAGCGGATCGGCGCGCGTCCGTTCTTCACGCTCAACGCGGCGTGGGAGAGCCCGCAGGATTCCGCCGACTGGGTGAAGGCGTGCAAGGGCCGCGTGAAGCTGTGGTCGCTCGGCAATGAGATGGGCTACGGGCACATGGAGGGACCCAAGGGCGCGAAGGGCTATACGGACATGGTGCGTCCGCACGCCGAGGCGATGCTCAAGGTCGATCCTACGCTTGCGATTACGGCGTCGGGTCCGTATCCGGGCGGCGGTGAAGACTGGATCAAGAACAGCGCACTGGCGCTCAACGCCGTCGCGCCCGTGATTTCCTACCACCGCTACGACGCGTGGGACGGCTGCCTGTTCGACTACACGACGCCCGAGAGCACGGCGAAGCTGTTCGACGTTGTGTCGAAGAGCGCAGAACGTGCCGAGGCGGCGCTGACGAACTTCCGTTCGCGCCTTCCCTGGAACGTCGGCATCTCCTACGACGAATGGAACATCTGGTACATGTGGTACCGCAAGGAGGCGATCGTCGAGGGCCTCTACGCCGCGAAGATGCTCACCCAGATGATGCACAACTGGGAGGCGTGGGGACTCCGGTACGTCTGCTACTTCCAGCCGATCAACGAGCAGGCGATCACGGTAAGCCCGTTCGAGAGCCATCTCACGTCGATCGGCGAGGCGATGCGACTCTGGAAGGGACACGTCGGCGGCGTGCCGTCCGCGCTTCCCGACCTGCCCGAGAACGCCTTCGCCACCGACGCGCCGGACGGCTCGCGTTACGTGACGTTCTACAACTTCTCGACCGAGAATCCCTGCACGTTCCGCATCCCGACGGACGGACGCGGCAGGATCGTCGCGGCGGAGACGCTAGTCCCGAACGGACTTGAGTCCGGGTGCCGCTTCGCGCGCAAGCCAGGTACGGGCAAGGTCGCGGGTGGGTTCTACGAGCTGACGCTCGGCCCCGCCAGCCTTGCGAGCGTCAGGATTGGCAAGCATTGATTTGTGCAAGCGCTTTTTATCCTTTAAACGATTGTTGCCGCCGTAGTCCGAATATGATAGACTAACTAAATCCAAAAACCTAATAGGAGTAAATTATGATGATTACAAAACGTGGTTTCATCTGCCTTGCTGCGGGGCTGCTTGCGGCATCGCTGTTCGCGGGACATCACCATCGGCCTTTGCCGCGCCATGCGCCGCACGGTGCCTACTGGTGTCCTAAGTGCGATGGCGATGGCTACAACTGGACATGGTACGGCTGGAAGAAGACATGCGGCGTCTGCGATGGTCGTGGCTGGCTCGTGAAGCGCCTTCCGCCGCCGCCGCCGCCAGTGGTGAAGCCGCCCCATCACGGCAAGCCGCACGGTGGTCCTGTCGTTGCGCCGAGACCTGCGCCGAGGCCTGCGCCGCACGGCAAACAGCCTCCGCATAAAGGTACTCCGCGTCGCTAAGTGTCGGGACGCCTTTACCTCACGCACCTCGCGTGCGCGTGCGCACTCGGACGTACGAATGACGAAATCCTCGCAAACGTGCGTTTACACACGTCTGCGGGGATGGTTCCGTTTAACGATGACGTACCGGGCCGGACAATACTCTTTGGTCTGGTACCGGGCGGATTGCCGCGCATAGACGAACCTGAATTCGACATGCGCGCAAATCGTTTGCTCCTGCACGCTGTGCAGAACATGCGCGCTGAGCTGGAATCGTTCATTGCGCGACATGGAGCACAGCGTGTTGCAGTGGTGCTGGGGGCGTCCAACACGGGTATCGACGAAGCGCAACGCAACGTTGGCAGGTGGTTGGACGAGGGGAGCAAGCCTAAGGATATGTGGTTCTCGCAGATTGAGCTTGGCACGCCTGCCGACTATCTGCGGCGTGTGTTGGGCGTGAAGGGGCCTGCGTATGTCGTGTCTACTGCATGCAGTTCAAGCGCAAAGGCGTTCGCTTCCGCACGCCGCCTAATTGCGGCTGGCGTAGTGGATGCGGCCATCGTGGGGGGCGTTGACGGACGGTGTCGGTTTGCAATGAACGGTTTCAATGCTCTTGGCGCGTTGTCGCAGGGGCTGTGTCGTCCACTTGCGCCGGACCGCGACGGCATCAATCTGGGCGAGGGAGTTGCGTTGTTCACGATGGAGAAGGCCGCGACGGGATCGGAGGTCTATTTCGCGGGGGCGGGTGAGACGAGCGACGCATACCACGCGACGGCGCCTGATCCCGAGGGACGCGGTGCGGAGGCGGCTATGCGCGCTGCGCTTGCCGACGCCGCGCTTGATCCTTCGGACATCGGATACATCAATTTGCACGGCACTGGCACGCAGGCGAATGACGCGATGGAGATGAAAGCCGTTAGGCGCGTGTTTGGCGAGGGATTTTCCGCATACGAATCCACGAAGCCGTATACGGGACACTGTCTGGGAGCGGCGGGCGCAGTTGAGGCCGCGATATGCTGGTTGAAGCTGCGGGCAGGTGACGTTGCTGGTGCCGCGCTCTCAAATTCCTTTGCTTTCGGTGGTTCGAACGCGAGCGTTGCCCTTGCACGGGAGGGCACATGACCTGGTCGTTGGATGATTTGTTGCCACACCGTGCGCCCATGGTGTTGATTGACGATGTGGAGTCGTTTGACCCCGTAGCCCGTTCGCTCACGGCGAGAGTGTCCATAACGCCAGACCACGTCCTCTACTCCACGGCGCTTAGAGGCGTGCCGAACTGGGCTGCGATCGAGTTCATGGCACAGGCTGCCGCCGCGCTCGCCGGCTGCATTGACAAGGAACGCGATCCTTCGCAGCCTGCGCGTCCGGGGCTTCTGCTCGGTACGCGTCGTTTGGATTTGCGCACAGATTCTTTCGCTGCCGGCCGCACGTACAGCGTGAATGTTATTAGTGCGTTCTGGGACGACGAGACTGCGTCTTTCGCATGTACGGTTGCGGATGATTCAGGCACTGTTGTGGCGGAGGCGGTGCTCAACGCGTACCGTCCCAAGGATTTTGCAAAGTTTCTCACGGAGCAGGCAAATACATGAAGCGTGTTTTGGTTACAGGTTCGTCGCGCGGCATTGGCAAGGCCATCGCCGAACGGCTGCGGTCTGACGGCTTCGACGTGGTGACGCATGCGGTGCGAAGTCCGGACGCAGACCTCCACTTTGACGTGGCGGATCGTGATGAGGCGCGTCGAGTCCTTGAGGCGGACATTGCGGCGAACGGCCCTTACTACGGCGTTGTACTTAACGCGGGCGTTGCGGTAGATGCGCCGTTCCCCGCGATGGAGGATGATGCATGGGACCGCGTGTTGCGCACGGACCTCGATGGATTCTACAACGTCCTCAAACCGCTGGTGATGCCCATGGTTTCTGCCCGCATCCGTGGACGTATCGTGGCGCTCTCGAGCGTGAGCGGACTAGCCGGAAACCGTGGGCAGGTAAACTATTCGGCGGCGAAGGCCGGCGTGATAGGCGCGGTGAAGGCGCTTGCCGTGGAGCTCGCAAAGCGCGGCATTACCGTTAACGCGGTGGCACCGGGCGTGATCGATACGGAAATGGCGGCGTCGCTGGAGTTTCCCGACGAGGTAAAGAAGGCGATTCCGATGCGGCGCTTCGGCACGCCGGAAGAGGTTGCTGCCGTGGTGGCGTTCCTATTCCGCGAAGATGCGGCGTATGTCACGCGCCAGGTGATTTCAGTCAACGGCGGCCTTTTCTGAATGTGATGCGGCAAAATGCCACGCAATCACTTGACTTGGCTCATAGGGGAAGATGGTCGGAGCGGAGGGATTTGAACCCTCGGCCTTTTGGTCCCGAACCATATCAAGAAATCGTTTTTCCCTAGTAAATTCGGCATATTTCATCTGGCAATAGCCTCTTGACCCCCATTTTGACCCCCACTTTGGGCTTGCGATTCTGCCAAATGTGTAATATACTGTTTGCCATTGTCGCACATTGTAAACACGCCGAACGGCGAAAGGACAGAAACATGAGCTTGAAGATCCAGATCAACACGGACGGGACTTTCCGGTCCACATGGTGGGGCCGCCTTTCCGTGAAGGGCAGGAAGAGGGAAACCAACCTCGGCATCCCAATAGAGGGCACCGTCCCCGTGGACTCTTCTGGAAAGGTCCGGCTGTCCGCAACCGGCGACGAAGCCTTTGAACGATCGCGGAAGGCGGCGCAGAAGGCTTTCGAGGCATGGCGGCGGGAAGTGCAGAAGGACCCCGCCGAACTGCAGGCGAAGGCATACAGGGCGCGCACGGGCGAGGACCTGGGAGGCTTGCCGCTTTCCAAGCTCTACGCAAACTGGAAGAACCTCATGCGGGACAAAAGCCCGACAGAGACGTGGTGCGGAGTGGTCGAGACATGGCTTGCCCGTTTTGTGAGATTCTGCGAGGGCGAGGCGAAGAGGCGGAACACGAAGTGCGAGACGGTGAACGACGTGACGCCCGAAATCGCGGCGGCATGGTATGAGCACATCAAGGCCGGGTTCGCCTGGAAGACCGTCAAGTCGAAGAAGAACCTCGTCTGCGGGATCTTCGCACGGCTCCAGGCGACGGGGCTTGCGCGGATAAACCCCTTTGCGACAATCCAATCACGGGGAGGTGGAAGCGGCGACAACCGCAAGGTCGCCCGCAAGGCGCTGGACCTGGCCGAGCTT
This sequence comes from uncultured Lentisphaerota bacterium, assembly GCA_946413265.1. Classification (GTDB taxonomy): domain Bacteria; phylum Verrucomicrobiota; class Kiritimatiellia; order RFP12; family UBA1067; genus RUG572. The sequence goes on along the minus strand of CAMKJU010000047.1, from coordinate 11,473 downwards.
GAGAAGGTGCTGGACTGCGCAAGGGGGGACGGCGCGCTGTACCCGCTCGTGGCGGCGGCGGCCTGCACCGGCATGAGGCTGGGCGACGTCTGCAACCTGAAATGGGCGGACGTCGACTTGAAACAGGGGTTGATTACCTGCGTCACCGCGAAGGCGGGCGTGCGGGTGACAATCCCCATTTTGGGGCGACTTCAGGACGTGCTTTCCGGCCTGTCGCCGGATGGTTCCCCTTACGTGTTCCCCGACGCGCAGGCCCAGTACGCCCGCAACAAGGACAAGCTCATCCGGGACGTGAAGCCGCTCTTCGCGCGTGCCGTGATCGAGGAAGGGGAGGCGCCGGCACGGAAGAAGGCAGACGGGCCGAAGCACAGGCTCGAGGAGGTGGTAGGCGGCGCGGGCTTTACGGAGTTCAAGCGGAAACGGCTGCTCGAAGTCTACGCCCGCTTCAAGGCCGGAATGCGGTCAAGCGAGATCGCCGCCGAGCTGGACGTCGCAAGGTCGCAGGTCTCGATGGACTTGCGCGACATCGAGAAGCTGACGGGCGAGGCGCTGCGTCCGATGGCGGCGAGGAAGGCGCAGGCCGGCACGCGCCTCGATCTCATAGAGAAGACGCGGCAGGAGCGGAAAGTCGGCAAGCGGGCGGCCTGCATCTACGGATGGCATTCATTCCGGCACACGTTCGTCGTGCTGGCCCTGAAGGCGGGCGTGCCGGTGGAGGACGTGCGCCGCATCGTCGGGCACGGCGAGGCCGAGACCACTTTGAGCAACTACTACAACCCGGAGGCGAAGCACGCCGCGGAAAGCCTCAGGAAGGGCATGGCCGGCACCGTGCTGGACGTCGGGACGCGGAAGGGGAGGAAGCGGGGCGGCGCCCCTTCGCCCCGGAAGACCGCCGCCGGCCGGCTGCGCGAACTGAAGACCCTGGCCGACGAGGGGCTTATAACGCCCGGTGAATACGCCGCACAGCGCAAGGCCATAATCGGCGCGATATGAAATGCCATTGCGGATGGAGGTGCGAACGCCGTCAATGACTGCGCGGCATGGTCAAAACCTGACAGGCCGTTTCCGCTTGCGCGGGGCGGCGGGAAGATGGTATAATTCCGCTTGCGTTTTGAAGTCAAAATGAAATGGAGTTAGAAAAATGGCTTGCGTGACGGTGAGAGACTTACCCGCAAAGACACTTAGCGCGCTCAAGAAACGGGCGGGCATGAACCGCCGTAGCTTGAACGGCGAGATCCTGTACATCTTCGACCGCGTCGTTTCCGGCCTGTCCGAATTCGACGTAATCCGGGAGACCAGGGCCGCGAGGCAGCTTGCCGCGCTGCGCGCCGTTGCCGGGAAATGGGTGGACGACAGGAGCGCAGAGGAAATCATAGCGGAGATCGAGGGGGCGCGGACGCCCGGCAGGGAGGTGGACTTTGATATTGCTTGACACGAACGTCGTGATCCACGTCCTGAAGAAGAGAATGCCCGTGGTGCGGAGGTACGCGGAACACGTCGGCGACATAGCAATTCCCGCGATGGTCCAGGGCGAGCTCCTTTTCGGCGTCGCGAAGTCGAATGACCCGGCGCGGAACATGGAGCTGCTGAAAACCCTCACCGATTCCCTGCCGGTCATGCACACGAACGACGCAATCATGCAGACGTTCGCCACGCAGAAGGCCGCGCTGGCTGCGCGCGGCGAGATCGTGGACGACGCCGACATCCTGATTGCGGCGACCGCGCTCGTGTACGGTGCGACGCTGGCGACGTGCAACGTGCGCCACTTCGTGCGGTTCGACGGGCTGCTCATGGAGGACTGGAGCGCGTGACCGGCAACGGCGGAGGTACTCGACCGCTCCGCACGGTACGGAAGGCGCCCTGCCACGCACAAACGGCGCGGAACTGGCGAAAACCCGCCACGGGCGCGCGTCCGCTGATTCTTGGCGTGCCGTGTCTCACGGGGGCGGGCGCGGACGCGCCACGGGGGCGTTTACGGGCCTAAAATGGACGGTTTACATTTTTTTACACTTTCCCCTTGCGCACGTCCGCAGGACTATGGTATCCTATCCGCCGTTCCCCTTTCGGGGCTTGTGAGGTAAGAGTCACAGGGCGCGAGTGCGCAACAACTGAAAAGTGTCCCGTTCGGCGGTCCGGCAGCAATCAATGCCGACTCTTACCCGCCGGGCGGGCTTTTGCGTAATGAGGTAAGAGTCATGATCGCAGAGAACGAGACGCGGACGCCGACCGCTACAACAAACGGCAACCAGGGCGGCGCGCGTGCGCTGGCCGTCGAAGTGAAGAAAGCAAGTCGCGGCATGTCCCGCGTCGAGCGCTGGCACAAGCTCGCCGAAGAGCGTATCGAGCAGCTGCGGGGTTGCGATGTTCCTTGGGTAGACCTCCTCCTGGAATGCGCTGCCGTCGAGGGCGTGACGCCCGCCGAGCTGATCGTGGACAGGCTGGCCCGAGAGAGGCTCGGCGGGGCCGTCGTGGAGGAACGCCCGGAGGATTACTTCTGTCCGGAGTTCAAGGCATGGGATGACTCCCGGCACGAACGTGGGCCGACGCGTGCGCGGAACGCCCACGAACGCAGCGTTGTTTCGGACATGACGCATCGTTTCACGTCCGCCGTCTGCCTGCATCATGACCTCGTGAAGCGGTACGGGCGGCGTTTCGTGCGCAACTTCTACCACGCGGGCGACATGGGGCTGTATGCGGCCAACAGACGCATGATGGAGTACGCGCTGGAGCGCATCGGGGGGGAGGAGGCACGGGCATGAACCAGGGAAAGAGGCAAACATGGAAGACGATAAGGAAGGACGGACGCCCGGCGCTCCGTTCGCCGTCTGGCGAAGTCTACTACGGCACGCCGTCCGAGGTGCGCGAGGCCGCGCTCATGCCGTGGCACCGTAAATCCCTGGCGGAGTCTTTGAAGCTGCAAAGATTCATCCGCCAGAAGGGAATCTACACCGCCGACGAGTTGCGCGAATGTTGCGCGGGGTGCCGACGCGACTGGATACGCCACGACGGCGGCGTGCCCGACGGCGCGCGCGTGGAGATTCCGGCGAAAGCGTACATCCTGCTATGCGCTGGTTCGCGGCTCGTCCGCAACGGCGTCAAAGACTTCTTCGCCGAACTGTGGCGGAGCGAGATCGACGCGCTCCTGGACGTTGCCGAGGCCGAGACCGGGCGACGCGAGATCCCGCTCACGCGCCACGAGCGGGCCGCGCTCGAGCGCTTGCGCGAAACGTCCCGGGCGTGATATACTGTCCGCGTTGCGAGTGAAAGCGCATGACACGGAAGACACAGCTTGCCCCGTCCATGGGTGCCGATTTAATCCCGGCTACTTTCACCCCATGGGCGGGGCGTTTCCGTTTGGAGCACGAACATGAAGAAAGATGAAGGCGAGACGCGCAAGCTGGCGATTGGATGCGGCAAGATGCTCCATGCCGACGCCATGGGCAAGGGCGTTGTTGCTGACCGCAAGAAGCTCGACGCGAAGTACGGACGCGCGGCTGCCGAATTCTTCTCCAGGATGAACGCCGAGGAGCTGCAGCGCGAAAGGGAAGCGCACGCACAGACGGCAGCGGAAGCGTGTGCAGACATTGCGGTACTCTCACAAGAAGTTGAAACGGCCCGGATGTGGCAGCGGTATGAAAAGCGTAAACGACGTAAAGCCGAGGATGAACGCCGCAACATGGAGCAGGCATTAGTCGTCTTGGCGAAAGGTCCGCGATGCGACAAGGGCGGAAAGCACCGCAAAATCCCGCGAGGCTGGAAGGCTCAACGGGAAGTCGCCGTCGACTTTTCACGATCGGGAAAGAAGATTCGCGGCAGATGGTACGGACGAGTGACCATTAGATGCGCCAAGTATTGGGAAACCCGCTACCCCGACGAGACGAAGCGCGAACGCAAGAGCGGGTATCATGCCGGATTGCGCAACGTGCCGAACCCAACGCCCGAAACCAAAAAGGCGTATTGGGAAGCCGCCGCGAACTGGAACGAGTATTGGAAGAGGCACAACGCCGCATTTCTCGCATGGCTGAAAACAAACCCCCAAGGCGACCATGCGACATTCCTCAAGACGTGGGAACGCCCCGGCAAAACCGTTCACAGGAACGACACGGACAAGACGAGGATCTACGGCGCGGACACGTCGCTTTCCGATTCGCTGGATAGCGGCGACTTCGACGGCGAGGATTGACGCGCCAATACATCGCTTTTCACATCATGCCGACCGCTGACACATTGACGTGCCGGCGGTTCCTTTTTTTTGTAAAGGCAAAGGTACAGTTTTGAAGAAACTTGAAAAAATATTCCCCCTTGTTTTTCAGGACGTTCCGTGCTTCCGTTCGCCGTGAATGACTTGCGGATGCTGCAAAGGTACAGTTTTTGGTACAGTCTAGCGTGTGTTCGTGGAGGCAAGCGTTGGAAAACTCCGTCACTTCGCGAGTGCGGATGCGGCGGAGTTTGCGCAAGCCGGCAATCCGAAAGGATGGAACATGAACGAAAAAGAGCGAATGCTGAAGTTGTTGGCAGCTTCTCCCGCGACGTTGGCGGCGGTGGACGCCGTTTTGACCGGCACGGACAAGAAGAAGGCCGACGACGATTGCCGCCTTGTGACATTCGTTGAAGCTGCCAAGCGGCTGAACTTGTCACGCCCGACGATCTATCGGCTTGTGAAGAACAGAAGGCTGGAGAGCGTGGCACTTGACGGCACGCGCCGCATCCGGCTGAAATCACTCGTCGCATTTGCCGACGGCACGGCGGCGTAAGGGGAGGCATGGGAAATGAGACGCAATCCCACGAACAAGACGGTGACGGCGACGCCCGAAATCTGCTTGCAGATCCATGAACTCCGCAAGGCCATGGCAACGACCGCGCGGCTCCGCAAGGGCATCATGGACTTTCTGGACGGGGCCGGCGCCTCGTTCGCGGTGAGCTCCGACGGCGACGTGCTGGCGATGCTCGTCACCACGAAAAGCGGCAACGTGCGCCTGGAACTCATGGACGCGGCGGAGGCCGTCCCCCGTGCCTGAATATGACCCAAAAACGTGTTCCAGTTATACATGTATAAGTGGAAGCAATTATACATGTATAAGTGGAACCAAAAAACAACAACGAAACCAACAAAAGGAAAGAAGAAACCATGAAGAAAGAGAATCAAGGCACATCTGGCAAGAACGCCGGAAAAGCCAGGGGAAAGACCCCCGAAAAGGCCGCCAGTCGGACTAGTCCGGCTGGCCCCGAAAAAACGGGTTCGCAGTTGCAGCGGGAGCGCGATTTCACGGTGCGGTGGCTCGACCCGTGGACGCTCGAGACGCCGCACGTGAACGACCTCGTTTACGGGAAGGTGACGAACGATCCCGGCATCGACCAGCTTGTCGAGAGCGTTAGACGGCGCGGAGTGATCACGCCGCTGCTCGTGAACAGGAAAGGCGTCGTGATTTCCGGGAACCGGCGAAGCGTCGCCGCGTGCCGCGCGGGGCTGCGCGAGGTTCCGTGCTACGTATGGGACATTACCGAAAGTTCCGACGACTTCGCGCGGCTTCTCGTCGAGGCGAACGAGCAGAGGGTAAAGGGCGCGGACGCGCAGGTTGCGGAAGTCGGCATCAGGGGCACGGCCGAAAAACCCGAAATCTGGCTGGGTATGCAGCGAATCAAAGCGGAGCGGCGGGAACGGTGCGGCGGAATCGCCGTCGCCCTCGACGTGTCGCAGAGGAAGCGCTGTGAGATCACCAGGGCGCGCAAGCTCGCGGACGCCGCGATCGAGGCCGTCAACGCGGAGTTGGAACAGGGCGTCGTGCCGACCGTGAGGCAGATACACTACCGGCTCCTGAACGACGCGCCGGTGAAGGACACGCAGACGGGGGCGCGGTACGCGAACGACGCCGAAAGCTACGGCGCTCTATCACGCGTCGTGGCGCGGCTGCGCATCAACGGCGAAATCTCGTTCGACTCGATCATCGACGCCGGCCGCGAGCTGTTCATGCCGCAGACGTATTCGGACGTCGGCGAGTACGCGGAGAAGTGGCTGCGGTGGTTCGGAGGGGACTACCGCCGGAACGTCATGCGCGCGCAGGGCGCGTTTTTCGCCGTGTGCGTCGAGAAGGAGGCGCTCGGCGAGTTCTTCCGCCGCCACGTCGAGCGGACCTATCCCGGCGCGTGCGTGATAGTGTGCCGGGGCTTCGCCTCGCTGTCGCTCGCGTACCAGCTCCGGACCGCGTTCGAGCAGAGCGGGAAGGAGCGTATGGTGCTGCTTGCCTTTTCTGATTGTGATCCGGCGGGCGGCGGCATCGTCGAGGACGTGGGGCAGAAGCTGCTCGAGCTGGGACTGGACGAGTGCCAGTTCACGCTTGCCCGCTGCGGACTCACGCACGATCAGGCGCGGAAGTTCGGGGCGAGGCCCCAGCCGATCAAGGCGAAGGGCAAGGCCGGGCAGACCGTCGCCCGGAAGTTCGAGGAACGGCACGGCACGCGCGATGTGTACGAGTTGGAGGCGATTCCGCCGGGCGAGCTGCTGAGGATCCTCGACGGCGAGATGGCGGCGCGCATGGACGTTGCTGCCTACAACCGCGAGGTCGAGGCCCTGCCAGGCGACGCGGCGGCGCTCATGGACGCGCAGGGCAAGCTCTACGCCGCGCTGAAGCCGGGGAATAGCCGGAAGTGACGGACGGGCCGACACATCCGCAGGCCCGCGCGCCCGCGCTCCGCGTCCCGTCCGACAGCCCGGAGCGCAGGGTGCGCCGCATCGTCCAGGCAGCGCTCTTCGGAGGCCTGGACGCCGACGGCGCGGCGGACAGGCTGCGCCCCGTGCTGGACGGCGCGGCGACTGACGAGGCGAGGGCGCGGCTTGAGCGGGACTTCCGGGCGGTCATGGCGGCCCGCCGCTCGCCTCCGGATTCCGTCGAGCAGGCCGCGCTTGCGGTGAAGTGGTTCGCCGACCGCGCGGGCGCCTCCTTCCGGCACGCCGCGTCCGCGCCCTTCTGGGCGACGACGGACGCGCAGACCCGGCTCTACCTCTTCGCGCTCGTGCTGGGGTACGGCGGGCGGACGTTCGGGATGGCGAAAAACCGCACGGGCGCGGCGTTCGGGATAAGCAACGGCGTAATCCGCGACTTCATCCGCAAGGCAAAACGCAGCGGGTTCCTCGTCGAGCTTCCGGCGCCGCAGGCAGAGCCGGGCAGGTGGAGGCCGATGGCCGTCTACAGGCTGGAGGGCGAATGGCGGACGGAGCTTGCGCGCCACGAGGATCTTGCCATGTACGCCGGCACGCATCTTCCGTGGCTGTTCGCCGACGAGCTTTCCGACGAGGGGCGGGTGCGCCTCGCCGACGACATCCTCGCGCGCGCACGTGCGCGTAATAGGTCATATTCCGGCCCCGCGCGTATAGGTCATACTGCGCGTATAGGTCATACTGCGCGTATAGGTCATATGACCTATGATAAGTAATCGAGAGTAATAAAGTAATGAGTACGATGATTAGGAAAGAAATTACTTGGCGAGTCTCTTGCGCGTGCGCGTACGCACGCACGCGGGGGAACCAGCCGAAAGGAGAAACCAATGGACAAAGACACGGACGGCAACCAGGCAGACTCGGCGCCGCTGGCCTACACGCTCGGCGAGGCGGCGGAGCGGATGCATTGCAGCGTGAACGCCGTGCGCCGTCTCGCCAAGGCCGGGCTTCTGCGCGGCTTCAACCTCACCGGGCGGACCGGCGTGGTCACGCGGGTTACGGCTGCGAGCATCCGCGAGTTCGTCGAGAACGCGGGCAGGCGGAAGGACGGCGGGCGATGACCGCGACGGCGAACGCGCGGCCCCGTCCGAGGGGTGGACTAGGTACTACCGAAGGCCCGACCCCCTGCCTATGCCCATGGGGCGAGATATCGGGGATTTTTGTCCTACCCACCGTGGGGTTTGAACCATGAGCAACGTACACGAACCGACGAGGAAAGAACTACAGGCCATAGCGCACGGCATAGCTGCCGGCCAGAGCATCATCGACATAGCGGCGAGTCTCTGGATAGACCGTTCCACCTTGTCGGGATGGGTGAAGCGGGACGGCTTTCTCGTCCAGGTGGCGAAGTCTCTCGATACGCCCGCGGACTTTGGATCGGAACGGCTCGAGAACCTTCTCGACGAAGGACGGAAGGCATGGGAGCGCAAATCATCCTACCGCTTGCGGCTGGACTTCGCGGACGCGGTGCGGACGACATTTTCCGATTTCTTCGCGTCGACGGTCGCGGACGAGAAGCGGCAGGCGGAGTGCGCCCGTGCAGACCAGGAATTCACCATCGAGGCGCTGCTGATTCTGGAGGACAGGGGCTGGACGCAAGGCACGGCGGACGAACTGGCGCGGGGACTAAAGACGGCGAAGCAACGGCGGGACTACAGGCTGCGGCATGGGCTGAAATGGGACTGGACGGGGCTGGGGTGCAGTTACACCAACAGATGGAGCGCGAAAAAATGCCGTATCAGATACGCGGACGAAGAGGGTATGGACTTCATCGAGCAGAGGCAGCGTTTCGGCACGGACTGGCTGGAGGTTTTCTGCAACGACGCATCGGATGAGGAACTGGAGGCGACGAACGAGCGCCCGCTGGACGTTCGGCGAGATCCCCGGCTTCCCGTGACGGTGCGGGCGGAGGAGGCGTTTCTGCGGGCCGTGAAGGCCGGCGCGGACTTCGCGGAGGCGGCACGGGCCGCGAAAGGAGAATGATCGGCATGGACTGCTCACCTGACAAATGCCCGCACAGGGCGCTCTTGGAGAAGGCGCGTGCCGCGTGCCTTTCCTGCGACCACGTGTCCCCTTCGGGGCATGGCGGCATGTGTTCATACGAAGCCATGAACGAATGCCTGGTTGAGAAGGTGAGGCTGGACGTCGACCGCTCCCCCAGGGGACAGGTAACGACGTTGCCGCCTGATGTGGAGGAGCGGACGGCCGAGCTGTACCGCAGGTGGTGCGGACTCGACACCATCGACGCCCTGCTGCTGCTCCACGTCTGCAACGGCGGGACCACGGCCGACTTCGGCGCCTACCTCCTGCGCGTGTGCGGCGCGATCGAGCGCGCGAACGTGGAACGGGGCAACTACCGCGCCACGGCATGGGCCAAGTGGAAGAGTCTCATAAAGCGCTTCGCGCAGTGGATGAAGGGCGAGCGTCTTCAGTCGTGGAGTCCAGGGCACGGAGGCGCGAAACGCCGCGCGGACCGTTGACGCGCCGGTTTACTTTTAGAAGGTCTACCATGGCCAGGCACAGGCGAAGGACATACGACGAGGCGATCGGTCCCGACGAAGACGCGAACGGCATACCGTGCGCAGATTGCGGGTGCCGTCATTCCTACGTCATCCGCACGGAGAAAATCGGCGATTTGATACGCCGCACGCGGCGCTGCCGGTACTGCGGCAGGACGTTCTACACGTCTGAGGCGTGAAATCCGCGACAAACGGCGACAAACGGCGCCGCGTGTCTTTTCTTGACGCGAGGAAGTGCTATACTGGCAGCGCCATGAAAAAACAGGAAAACATGAAGAAAACGGATCCCGCCACGCTCGACGGCGCGGCGTGGAAGCTTATAAGGTGCGTCGGCAACCCGACGATAGACGCGGCCGCCGTTGCGCTCGACGCGCTGGCAATCGCCGTTGCCGAGCACGGGGCGGCAAAGATCGAGCTGGACAAGGCCGAGGCCGAGGCCGCGAAGTGCGGCGCGGAACTTGCGGAGCGGATAAGGGGTGCCGCTGACCGGCTGCGCGCGGAGGCCGACAGGCGGCGTGACGACGCTGAAGCATACGCCGCAGGCGTGTCCGAGAAGTGTTTGCAGGTGGCGAAGATACACCCGATGATCAACGGCGTGCTTTCCGCGCTCATGCAGTACGCCACTGGCGAAGTGAAGATCGACGGGGCCGCGATGGCGCTCATAAACGGATGGCCGCGCGAATTCACGCCGGAGGTCACGGACGCGAACCGGGCCGCCGTCGCCGCGTTCAAGCCCGTGCGGCGCAACCCTCCGGACACTTCCGCGCTCGAGGTCCCGGACGCGGTGGCTGGGGCGTTCACCCGGCTGGAATCGGCGCGGACGCGGTACGAGACGGCGTGCCGCACGCTCGCCGACGCGCTGTACGTGTGCCGGGACTGCAACGCGGCGCTCGCCGCCGAGGCCGAGACCGAGGCCGAGAGCGTGAAGCGCGCCCTGGAGCTTCAGGTGGAGCGCGACGCATGAACCATTTGGCCGCACGCGCCGAGCACGATAAATCCCTCCTCGGATAATCGGCCCCGAGCGGCGCGTGCGGCCCCTAATCAACCACAACCCCCAAAAAAGGAAAACAACGATGAACATCACTGACCTCAAGGCGGCTGCGTCCAAGGACGCGAAGACCGTCGTCGCCGCCGCCTGCATGGGCGCGGCAATGCCCGACAGGCTGGTCGAGGCGACCTGCAAGGGCGTGGACCTCGACGCGGCCCACGACCTGAAGGTGACTCGCCTCAGCGACATCTTCGCCGCGTTCGGGTACGAATACCGACCCGGCAACGACGCCGAGATGACCCGCGCGATCAAGGCCGCGTTCTCGAACTCCGACATCCCGAACGTCCTCTCGAACGTGGCGCAGAAGTTCGCGCTCGCCGGCTTCGGGGCCGTGGGCGAGAGCTGGCGCGACATTTCCCGCGCGGTCCCCGTGGCCAACTTCAAGGCCGTCAAGGGCGTGCGCCTCGTCCTGGGCGGACTCCTGGAGTCTGTCGGCAAGGGCGGCGAGCTGAAGCACGTCGACCTCTCGGACGAGGCGCGCGAGGTCCAGGCCGCGACGAAAGGCTCAATCGTGGGCATCACCCGCGAGGACCTCATCAACGACGACCTCGGCGTGCTCGCCCTGCTTCCCGAGCGCTTCGGCCAGATGTCCGGCCGCACGATCAACAAGGACGTTTTCGGCGCGCTTCCCGCGACCGGCGCGGCCTACGGCGCGAACACCACGGGCGCGCTGAACCTCGACAACCTGGCGGCGGCGTACGCGCTGGCGATGGGCATCAAGGACGAGAACGGCAACCCGCTCGGCGCGCTTCCCGACCGGATTCTCTGCGCGCCTGCAAACTACCTTCTCGCGAAGAACATCTACCAGAGCGAGCACATCACCGGCGCCGGTTCGGTTACGGGCCGCGACAACGTGCTGCGCGGCGTGCTGGAGCCGGTCACGTCGCCGTATCTCTCGGGGACGGCCTACTGGCTGTTCAACGCGACCTTCCCGCTCGTGGACGTGGCGTTTCTGAACGGCGTGCAGACGCCCACGGTCGAGACGGCCAACGCGGACTTCAGCCAGCTCGGCATCCAGATGCGCTGCTACTACGACTATGGCGTCGGAGCCGGTGACGTCAAGGCCGCGCTGTACTCGACTGGCGCGTAATCTTCCTGCGGGTGGCGCGGCGGCGTCCTTTTTTGCTTGTTCTTATCCCGACTTTCCACGTTCGGCCTAAGTTTCAACTTTTTTCACGCTGATAACTTCAA
>CAMKJU010000046.1 GCA_946413265.1 uncultured Lentisphaerota bacterium | reverse complement strand
GGCGCAGCCACAGCCGCCGCGCGCGCACCCACGACCACGTCGTCGCCGTCGCGCTCGTAGACCACTTGGGGAAGCGGCACTCCTGCCGCTTCGGCAAGCGGCACGATGTAATCGACCTCGGCCTTGCGCGGCTTCTTGGGCATGAGCGGGAAGATGCGCGTCTTCCACACGTTGCCCGCCACGTGCTCGACGATGCCGGGGTCAACGCGCTTCGCCTTCTCGCTCTCGAACGCGACGCGCGCCTTCTCCTTGCCGCACACCACGCCGGGCACCATCGTGCCGTTGACCTCGAGCGCGTAGCCGCACACGGTCGCGTCGGCGGGAATCGGAAACTCGAAGTCCGCGCTCATCTGCCGCGAGTTGGGATTGGTGAAGGTGAACGTCGTCCGAATGCGCCGGTATAGTCCGTTGTCCTCGACGACAGCCCCCGCGCTCGCCTCCACTTCAACGGGCTTTTCGTCTGCACGGAGGTCGACGGGGCGGATGACCGGCGGGGGCAGCGGCCTTGGAACCGGGCGCGGAATGATGGTTTTGGCATTGGCCGCCAAGGCGGTTGCGGCCGTTGCAAGGGTCATGTAAAAAGTTTTCATGGTTACAGTATACCACACGTATACCGTGCCGTCAATGAAACCGATTTGTCACAACTTTTTGAATTTGGTATTGCACAGCGGCCGAGAAAATGGGATAATGCTATACATGAATGAACCCAAACCAGATTTTTCGACATCGGCGCACCTGTTCCCGCACATCAACCGCGAGGGAATGCGCTTCGGCACGGCCGCGCTCGTGTTCGCCTTCCTCTTCACTGGAGGCGTGATCGCGCTCGCCTTCTTCTGCCTGCGCACGGCAGCCATTCTCGGACTGTTCGTGCTGCCGCTGTTTCTGCTGAGCTACGGCGTGTTCCTTTTCTTCCGCGATCCCGAGCGCTATCCGCCGGACGATCCCCGCGCCGTGCTCTCGCCGGCCGACGGACGCATCTGCCTCATCGGCAAGTACGCGCTCCCGGCGGAGCTCGACGCCGCAGCCGCCGGACTCGACCCGGCTGCGGAGTATTGGCGCGTGAGCGTGTTCATGAGCGTCATGAACGTTCACGTGAACCGCATGCCCACCGCCGCGAAAATCCTCAAGATGGCGCACGTGCCAGGAAAGTTCCTCAACGCCTCGCTCGACAAGGCGTCGACGGACAACGAGCGCTGCTGCTACCTAATGGAGACGCCTTCCGGCGTGAAGTACGGCGTGGTGCAGATCGCCGGCCTCGTCGCCAAGCGCATCGTTCCTTTCGTAAAAGAGGGAAACTCCCTCTCCATGGCCGAACGCTTCGGCCTCATCCGCTTCGGGTCGCGCCTTGACGTCTACCTGCCCTCCGGCGTGGAGCCGGAGGTGCGCGTCGGACAGGTCATGGTGGCCGGAGAAACCATACTGGGACACATCAAATGAGCAAATTCCGTCTAAGGGGGCGGCGGCGCAAGAACCGCCCCGCGTTGCGCGACAGGATTCCCCTGCGAGCCATCGCGCCAAACCTCATCACCTCCACCGCCGCCTGCGCGGGGATCACGAGCATCGTCATCAGCGCCACGAACTACGCGAAGACGCTCGCGGGCACGCCCGCCACGCCGCGCGACTGGTTCATGGGACTCTTCGCCCTGCTCGTCGCCTGCATCTGCGACGCGATGGACGGACGCGTGGCGCGCCTCCTCAACGCGAGCTCGAAGCTCGGCGCGGAGCTCGACTCCCTTGCCGACTTCGTGAACTTCGGCGTTGCGCCGGCGATGTACATGTACTTCTGGTGCCTTTCGGGACAGCCAGACATGCCTCCGCACGTCAAGAACCTCCTGCTTGGCTCCGCGCTCTTCTACGCGCTCTGCGACGCCTTCCGCCTCGCGCGCTTCAACACGATGCTCGAGCAGCCCACCATTCCCTATTGGAAGAACTTCTTCCTCGGCGTGCCCGCGCCTGGCGGATGCTGGATGGTACTCACGCCCGCGATCCTCGCGCTGTCCTTCACGGTCAAGGAAACCGCCCCGCTCGTGAGCAACGCCTTCCAGAACCCCTGGTTCGGAATGTCCATGCTGCTCTTCATCGGCGTCCTGATGGCGAGCCGTCTGCCGACAATCTCCCTGAAATCTATCCACATCTCGCGTGCCTATCTTCTGCCTACGATGGCAGGCTGTCTCTTGCTCATCGCCTTCCTCGCCACGAACTTCTGGCTCACGCTCGGCGTCGTCGGCGCTGGCTACATCATGACAGTCCCGCTCGTCGGCCTGATATTCCTAAAGGTCCGTGCGAAGTACCTGCGCGACCACGGGGAACAGGAACCCGAGACCGCGCCGCCGCCCGCCCCCGCCGACTAAACTGCCATGCCTTGCGAACTCTGTCCGCGCCGCTGCCGCGCCGACCGTGCATCCGGCGCGGTCGGTTTCTGTCAGGCCGGCGCACTACCGCGCGTGTTCCGCTGGGGGCCCCACTTCGGCGAGGAGCCGCCGCTCGTCGGCGAACACGGCTCGGGATGCGTTTTCTTCTCGCGCTGCACGATGAAGTGTCTCTACTGCCAGAACTCGCCGTGGAGCTGGAACGGCGAAGGCGACGACATTCCCATCGCGCGACTCACGGAGATACTGCGCGACCTCGCCGTGAAGGATTGCTGCTCAAACTGGAACCTCGTCTCGCCCACGCCCTATCTCCCATTCATCCGCGCGGCGGCCGCGCCCCTGTTCGCGGAAGGCATCCGGCTCCCCTTCGTCTGGAACTCCTCCGGTTACGAGACGGTCGAGACGCTCACCGCCTACCGCGACCTCTGCGACATCGCGCTCATCGACATGCGCTACGCGAACGACGCCACGGCGCGCGCGGCCTCCGCCGCACCAGGTTACGTTGAGGCGAACCGCGCTGCCATTCGCTACCTTCACGACGCGCTCGGTCCGCTCGACTCTGATGCCCCCGGCGCCGCGACGCGCGGCGTGATCGTGCGCATCCTAGTGCTGCCAGGACATGCCGAAGAGGCCGCCGAAAATCTCGCTTGGCTTGCGGGCGAAGGCTTCACAGATCTCCATGTCGCCGTAATGAGTCAATACACGCCCGTCTACAAAGCGCTGAATACTCCGCCCTTCAACCGCCCCGTGACAGAAGAGGAATACAGCCTCGTCGCAGAGGCCGCCGATGACTTCGGCTTCACGCGAGGCTGGGTGCAAGGCTTTGAATCCTCGGGCGTCTCGAACCTGCTGGGCGAGCAGATGTCCCCCGGCCACGGCATCGTGCAGGCATAATCCGCGTCTCACATCCACGATTTATGGTATACTGTTCGCGTCATGCAAACACACGCGCCATCACGCATTTTCCTTTCTCCGCCCTGGACGGGCGAACCGGAGCGCGCTGCCCTTCGCCGCGCGTTCGCGAGCGGCTACGTCGCTCCGTGCGGACCGATGGTCGACGAATTCGACCGTCGCCTCGGCGCGCTCGCCGGACAGCACGCCGCCGCCGTCGCCTCCGGCACCGCCGCGCTCGACCTCCTCATGGCCGAGCTGGGCGTCGGCCCTGGCGACCGCGTGGTCACCTCCTCGCTCACCTTCGTCGCCACCGTCGGCCCCGCCGTCCACCGCGGCGCGACGCCCGTGTTCGTGGACTCCGACCCCGCCACCGGACTCATCTCCCTCCCGCTCCTGCGGCGTGCTCTGCGCGCCTCCAACCCCAAGTGCGTGATCGCCGCAGATCTCTACGGACAGTGCTGTGACTACGACGCCATCGAGGCGCTCTGCGCCGAATACGACGTACCGCTCATCGTCGACGCCGCAGAGTCCGTAGGTGCCACGTCCAACGGACGCCCCGCCGGACACGCCGGCCTCGCCGCCGTCTACTCGTTCAACGGCAACAAGATCATCACAACCTCCGGCGGCGGCGCGGTTCTCTCGCGCGATCCCGAAATCGTCGCCCGTGCCCGCTGGCGCGCCCAACAGGCACGCGAACCCGTGCCGTGGTATGAGCACCGCGAAATCGGCTTCAACTACCGCATGAGCAACCTCCTCGGCGCGCTTGGTTGCGCGCAGCTTGACCGCCTGCCCGCGATCCTCCGACGCAAACGCCGCATCTTCGCGTTTTACGAAAAGGCATTCGCCGCGCGTCCCCAACTCGGTGCAGTTCCATTCCCGTGCGCCGCGCCAGAAGAATCGACGCGCTGGCTGAGCGTGTTCCTCTTCCCCACGCCAGCCGTGCGCGACGCCGTGGCAGCACGCCTTGCCGCCGCCAATATCGAGAGCCGCCCCGTGTGGAAACCGCTTCACCTCCAGCCAGCGTTCCGAAAGTGCCGCGTCTACGGCGGCGCGGTCGTGGAGGATCTCTTCAACCGCGGGCTCTGCCTGCCGTCCGGCGCCGGACTCTCCCGAAAGGACCTTGCGCGCATTGAAGCGTGTCTATGACATACTCCTCGTGCTGCTGGCTGCTCCGATCTGGTTGCCCATCTTCGCGCTCACCGCGTTCGCGGTGTTGCTTGTTGAGGGACGCCCCGTCTTCTTCATGCAGACGCGCGCAGGGCTCCATGGACGCCCCTTCCGCATCGTGAAGTTCCGCTCGATGCGCACCGGCTCTGGCACGGACGCGGAACGCCTCGGGCGCTTCGGACGCTTTCTGCGCGCAAGTTCGCTTGATGAGCTGCCAGAGTTGTTCCTCGTCCTTGTGGGGAAAATGTCGCTTGTCGGGCCGCGTCCCCTTCCCACGCGCTACCTCTCACGCTACACGCCCGAGCAGATGCGCCGACACGAGGTGCGTCCCGGCATCACGGGCTGGGCGCAGATTCACGGACGCAACGCCCTCGAATGGGAATCCCGTTTCGCGCACGACGTGTGGTACGTCGACCACCGCTCGCTGTGGCTCGATGCGAAGATTCTCTTCCTCACGATTGCCACAGTCTTCACCGCACGCGGCATTTCCGAGGAAGGCGAGGCCACGATGTCCACCTTCACCGGAAAATAAAAACCTCCGGGAATCAACCTTTCTGTCAGACGCGGTAGAGCCAGCCGATGCCGTGGACGGTTTCAATCACGTCCTTGTCGCTGCCGAGCTTCTCGCGCAGACCCCAGATGAGCGTGTCGTGTACGCGCGACTCGATTCTCTCCAGGTTCTCAATCCCCCAGAACCGTCGCAGCAGGTCTTCCTTCTCCACGACCTCGTTCGGATGGCTCGCGAAATGTTGGAGAACGGCCATCTCGCGCTTCGAGAGTTTCGTCTCGCGCCGTCTCGCGTCGAGCAGCACGAACCTCTTCGCATCCACCTTGTGGCGAACGCCGAACGCGAACTCGTCTGCGGACACTGGTTGCGCGGCCCGATTCTGCTCGGCGGCGATCTGCACCACGCGCCCGAGCTGCCGCTTCACGCGCGCGAGGAGCTCCCGCGCCCCGCAGTCCTTCACGATGTAGTCATCCGCGCCAATCGTGAGCCCACGCACCTTGTCGTCCTCCTCGCCGAACGCCGAGAGAAGGATGATTGGCAGCGACTTGTCCATGCGCCGAATGTCCCGGCACACGTCCCAGCCAGTCTTAACCGGCATCTGTATATCGAGCAGCAACAGGTCCGGACGCTTCTCCGCGTACAGCGCGAGCGCTTCGCCGCCGTCCTTCGCCACGCGCACCGCGTAGCCTTCGTCCTCTAGCATCTCCACCACAGAATCGCGCGGTTCCGCTTCATCGTCGACAATCAGGATGTCCGTCATGATTTCTTCTCCTCTTCAATGTCCTCGCCAAGGGGCAATACGAGCGTGAAAGCGCAGCCGCCGCCGGGGCGCGCCGCAACTGACAGCTCTCCGCCCATGTCGCGTGCCAGGTCGCGCGCAAACGCCAAACCCACTCCCCATCCGCCTACCGACTTCGTGAGGTCGTTCGGCGCACGCCAGTCACGGTCGAACACGTGTCGCAGCTGGGCGGACGGCAGGCCAGGCCCACGATCGGCCACGCAGACCTCCGCCGTGCGTCCGTCCACTACACGCGCCACGCGCACTGAAACGACTCCCTCGTGCGCCGCGTATTTCGCCGCATTCGTAAGCAGATTCTCCACAATCTCCATCACAGAGTCGCGGTCGCCGACCATGCGTACGGATGCGACGTCCGACAGGTCCAGCCCGTGTTCATCGAATCTGTCAGAAAGCGGACGCGCCGTCTCGCGCACCGCCTCGCCAAGGTCGAACGCCTGTCGCTCGTACGTGCGCATGCCGCGCTCAAGCCGATCAAAGTCACGTAGGCGTTCGATGCGCCGACGTAGTTCCCGCCCCTGCTCAAGGATCACGCCCGCAGCCTTTGCTCGGCGTTCTTCCGTGGTATAAGAACCGTCCACAAGCCGCTCCGCACGCATTAGAATGCTCGCAAGCGGCGTCTTTACCTCGTGCGCGGCATTTGAGACGAACGTGTTCCGCCGCTCCATCTCCACGCGCGCGCGCAACACTGTCACGGCAAGCGACACCCCACCGGCGATGAGGATCAGCCCCATACCGACAAGCAGGGTACCCGCCACAACGTATACTATTGGCATTCCGTCTTCGACTGGTGGGCCAATCACAAGGCCGCACACGTAGTTGGTGCGCCTGTTGCGCGACCATACGACAAGCGAGTCTGAATCGGCCCCGAAATCCCTCAGGTGCCGCCAGCCCATGCTCAGCGATTTTTGCAGTGCCGAATTCATGTAGTCCGTCCAGTTCGTGGACGCCAAACACTGGCAATCTCCCACTAGGTTCGTCGACCACAGCATCTGGCCCTTATGCCAGAGAAATGCCGCAGAGGCGGAGGGGAATAGCTCCGACCGCTCATCGTGCCGTGCCACTAAGTCGGCAAGACGCCCCTCCAGACGCCGCTGCCTGTCCTCGATTTTCACCGGACGAAGCCGCTGCGCGCCCTCGCCCTTCACTGGACGAAACAGCGACAGTGCTGTTTCGCGGTAGAACCTGGTTGTAGCTGCGTCAGCGTGATTGGCTTCCTCTTCACGGGCTTGGAGACGGTACTCGTGCACGATCCACCTAAGCCCTGCGCCGACAAGCAGCAGCGCCGGCAGCACCACGGCCAGCAACTTCAGCACGTCGCGGCCTTTACATTGCCGAAGCCACTTCATTGCATGAACGGGTTTGTTGCCACCTCGTGCGCAATCGTCGTCGGTATGCCGTGCCCCGGCACGACCGTAAGCTCCGGATCAAGCGCGGCCAGGCGGCTCAGGGATGCGTCTAGCTGATGCTTATCCCCGCCGGGGAAGTCAGTGCGCCCGCACGATCCCGCAAAGAGCGTATCGCCCGTAAGAAGAAGTTTCTGCGCGGCGAAGAGGAAGCACACTCCGCCGGGAGTGTGGCCTGGCGTGGCAAGTACCTGCGCCGTGAGGCCACCCGCCGTGAGCGTTGCGCCTTCAACGAGGTCGGCCACAAGCGTGGCCGGCTTCTTCACCACTTCGTAATCCGGCGGCCAGGCGTTCATCGGATGGCCGATCATCGGCACGTCGCCCGGTCCGATGTGCACGGGAAGGTTTGGATAATGCGCAAGAAGGCCGTTCACTGCGCCGATGTGGTCGAAGTGGCCGTGCGTGAAGAGTATGAGAGCGGGGGTAAGGCCTTTCCCCTTGAGGAACGCGCAGATCGCCTCTGGCTCAGCGCCGGGGTCGACGATCCACGCAGCAGCTGGATCCTCCCAGAGAATTATGCAGTTCGCGTCAATGGAACCGAGGGGCATGATTTTTCGTTGCATAGTCAGTCCTCCGCCTTGCAGTATCGCAGCAGTTCGTCAAACCGGTTGATCTTCATCGTGCAGCGACTCTCGCGCAGGTGCCCGAACCCGAATGTGCAGAACGCCGTCTTCACGCCTGCGTTGCGGCCGCACTCCATGTCCGTCCAGTTGTCGCCCACCATCCAGTCGTGCGACGAGATGCGGTGCCCACGCAGACGCGAGGCCGCCTCGCGGAGCGGCAGCGCGGAGGGCTTCATCTCCGAGCAGTCGCCGCCGCCCACCACGCCCGCGCCGAAGTAGCGTCCGATGCCGAAGTGGTCGAGAATCTGTCGCGTAAAGTTGCCTGGCTTGTTCGTGACCACGCCCATCAGCCATCCGCGGTCATGCAGTTCCGCGAGCGTCGTGCGCACGCCGGGGTAGAGCGTGGTCGCGTCGAAGAGATGCGCGGAATAGTTGCGCATGTGCATTGGCCAGAGTTCGTCGAAACGCCCTGCCGCCTCCGGGATTGCAT
Organism: uncultured Lentisphaerota bacterium; assembly: GCA_946413265.1. Classification (GTDB taxonomy): domain Bacteria; phylum Verrucomicrobiota; class Kiritimatiellia; order RFP12; family UBA1067; genus RUG572. Next base: position 16,825 of record CAMKJU010000046.1, on the reverse strand, counting down.
GCTCAAGCAGGTAGCGCGCGCCGTTGCCCACGCACGCCACGACTTCCTCCATGGGCAACTCGGCATAGCCCAGTTCGCGTCGTGTTGCATTTACTGCCGCAGCCAAATCCGCACGCGAATCGACAAGCGTGCCATCCACATCAAAGAAAATCGCGTTCATTTCTCCCCTTGCCCTCTCTTCACCTGTTCTGCATACCTATTCACTATTCACTCTAACCTATTCACTACCATTGGCGGAGGGAGGGGGATTCGAACCCCCGATACGGAGATTAGTCCGTATGGCGATTTAGCAAACCGCTGCCTTCAGCCACTCGGCCATCCCTCCAATGGGAAAACGGGAGATATGATACGAAATTTTGACGGCAAAGGCAAGCCCGAAATGGCCTAACTCAAAAAAATTGCAAACCGGTCGAATCGGTCACACGTCCGGCTCCACGTGCACCACCGCGTCGTTCACGTCCAGACCCGCCGCGCACACCGCCTCCTTCACGGCGTGGCCGATGGCATGTCCCTCCGCCACTGAAAGCGACGGATTGACCTGCACGTGGAGATCGACCTGGAACAATCCGCCGTAACGGCGCGCGCGAGCCTTGTGTACTCCGCGCACGCCCGGCACCTTCTCCGCCACTGAGACGACGGCTGCGGCCTTGGCGTCGATGTCGGCGTCCACAAGCTCCTGCAACGCCGGCTTCGCCAGCTGCCACGAAACGCGCAGGATGAACGCCGCCACTAGAAGCGCCCCGGCGGAGTCGACCCACGCGAGCGACGGTACCAGCCATGCCATTCCAACCGCCAGCGCAACGGGCATTGAGCTGAACGCATCGGACCGATGGTGCCAGGCGTTTGCCTCCAACGCCGTTGACTTCACCCGATGTGCAACGCGGCGCGTCCACACGAAGAGGGATTCCTTGAACACCACGGACGCCACCGCCACGGCGCACGCCGCGAGACCAGGACGCGCCGCAGCGTTCCCCGACACGAGACGCCCTACCGCCGCCGCGCCTAGCTCGTACGCGACGAGCGCCAAAGCGAGCGAGATGAAGAGCGTAACAAGCGCCTCTATCTTGCCATGTCCGTACGGATGTGCGTCGTCGGCGGGGGCAACCCAGAACTTGACCCCCAGCACCACGGCAGCGTCCGTCACGAGGTCTGAGAGCGAATGTACCGCGTCGGCCACAAGCGCATGTGACGAGCAAAGCCACCCCGCAACGGCCTTCGCCGAAGCAAGGCACACGTTGACGGCCATGCCAGCTACCGTGACTCGCCTTACCTGGCGTATCTTTTCGGAACCTTCCATGGCAGCGACCGCATCTCACGCATCAGCGGCGTGATGATGTCGCTCGACTGGTGGATTTGCGGGATCCAGGCGGGTTGAAGCGGTAGCCGATGCCGCGCTGCGTCTCGATGTACGAACCGTCCGATCCAAGCTTGTGCCGCAGCGTGGACATGCGCGAGTCGAGCGTGCGCGTGGTGCCGTAGTAGGAAACGCCCCACAGCTCGTTGAGGAAACGCTCGCGCACGATCACTTCGCCCGGATGCGCGGCGAGGAGACGCAGGATGCCCAGTTCAAGCGACGTGAGGGGCGTCTTCGTGCCATCCGCCGCCACGAGCATGAACTTGGCCGCGTCCACCTTCCACGAGACGAACTTGAATACGTCTTCAACGCGGCCTGCGGTTTCCCCTAGGCGCGCCCGGCGCAGGATCGCGCCGATGCGCACTTTCAGTTCGCCCATGCTGAACGGCTTCGTCATGTAGTCGTCCGCGCCGAGGCCGAAGGCGAGGATCTTGTCCGACTCCGCCTCCTTCGCCGTCAGGACGAGGATCGGCAGCGACACGTCCGTCTTGCGCAGCTCCTCGCACACGTCGAAACCGCTCTTGCGCGGCATCATGAGGTCCAGCACGAGCAAATCGGGACGCCGCTCCGCGTACGCGGAAAGCGTCGCCACGCCGTCCGCCGCCGTCCGCGTGGTGTGCCCCGCCTCCTTCAGCGCCGCCGCCACGTACAGGCGGATGCGCGCATCGTCCTCTGCAATCAGGATGTCAGCCATTTTTCTCCTCGACCTTCTTTAGTTTCACCGTGAATATTGTTCCACCACCCTCGCGCGGCGACACGGTGAGGTCGCCGCCCTGGGCGCGCGCCAGGAGGCGCGCAATTGAAAGTCCCAGCCCGCAGCCGCCCGTCGAACGGGCAGTCGAGTTGTCCGCGCGCCAGAAGCGGTCGAACGCCTTGGCGCGCTCCTCCGCTGACATGCCCGGCCCGCGGTCCATCACGTCGATGTAGGCCCACTCCCCCTCCGCGCGCACACGCCGTTCCGGCGGCGAGCCGGGCGCGTATTTGGCGGCGTTTTCCTCAAGGTTCTCTATGATGTGCCTGAGCGCGGCGTGGTTCACCTCGGCGATTATGCCGTCTCCCACGTCCTCTGGTTCGGTGGGAAGCGGCTTGCCGTCCATGAGGCGTCCGTAGTCCAGCACGTCCGAGACGAGGTGCCGTAGGCGGTCTGTGCCCTCCAGCACGTCGTTCAGAGCCTGACGCGTCAGTTCGTCGGTGGCGTGCTCCTTCGCGAATTCGGCCGCAAGGCGGATGCCGGTGAGCGGCGTCTTGAACTCATGCGACACGTTCGCCGTGAAGTCAGTCTCGCGTCGCGCCTCGCGTCGCGCCCGCCGCGCGGCCCGCACTAGCAGGATTCCGCCCGCCAACAGCGTTCCGAGCAGAAGAACCAGCACCGTTGAGCCGATAAACCAGATGCGGAAGCGCGCCTGCGCGGCCAGTTCGCGCCCGTCGCGCCAAGCCACGCCCACGCGGACGTCCGGCAATTCGGGCGCAAGCGACGCATAGACGAAATATCCGCCACGTTGCCTCGCGGTTGATGGAATGAGAAGCCGTCCATCCGCCGCACGCACTTCAATCGTCGTCGCGCGTTCCTGATCCTCCTCCGACTTGGATTCGGCGTCGTACGCCTCCAGCCAGCCCGGCACGCGCGCCAAAACGGCGATAGGCTCAAGCTGCACGTGTGCGCGGCGACGTCCTCCGGTTGTGCCTTTAGTGCGCAAGGACGGCGTAATTGCGCGCACGAGCGGTTCCGTTTGGACGATCTCCGCGTAATTCGTGGTTCCCTCCGGCAGCTGCTCCACGCGCGACAGCACTCCGTCCACGTATTCGCGTATGTTCCGCCGGACGTCCAAGACGGCAAGCGTCGCCTTCGCCTGAAGCGCGTCGCGTCCGAGCGTGTACGCGCGCGCCGATTCAACGCTGAGCAGACGTAGTCCGCCAAGCGCAAGCAGCAGCGCCGGGAGTCCGATGAAGAGGAAGTAGAATTTCAGGTCTCGGTTCATTCGATGCACCTAGCGTTGCCGACCCTTCTTTCCGCTTTGACGACGCGGCTGGGTCGCGCGGCGTCCACCCTGTGCGTTGCCCTCCTGCGGAGAGAACAGTGTGATTTTCTCCTTGCTGAGAGACTTTGTCAACGTGCGGATCTCATCCGGCGTGCCGGGTCCGATCAACGGGCCTACCCCTTTTACGGAAAGCAGCATAATGCGCTTCACCTGCTCCTCGGACGCATATCGCCTCACTTCGTCAGCGCCCTTCGCAATGGCCGCGAACAGCGCCCTCTTCCCCTTTGGCTTCAGTCCCTTGAGCTTTGCCAGGATCGGGGCCTTGTTCGTCACGGACGTAGCTGGGACCAGAAGCTCCACGGCGTCGTCGAACACTACGACCGACACTTTGTCCCTCGCCGTCAGACGCTCTACGGCGCGCATCGCATGACGTATGGAACGATCAAACAAGCGCCTGCTTTGCGCGGAGCAGTCTATGACGATTGCCAGGTGCTGGCCGGAACTCTGCGCGAATACGCCTCCCGAAAGGAGAACGGCACAGATGCACGCAAGCACAACTCTCATTTCTTCTTCTCCTTCTTTTTGCCGTTCTGCTGGTTACGCTTGCCCTTCGGCCTGTCCCAGGACTTTTCCTTCCAGGCGTTTGACCTCGGCCAGATGCGCACGTCGAACGCATGCGTCGGCAGGAGATGGTCCCAGGCGAAGGCCTGGTTGTACTCGTCCGCCGGCTGGATGCGCACCGTCTGCGTGCGTCCGCCAATCTGCGCGGAGGCCGTAAACTGCAGTTCCTGCACGGGCTGCGGGCCGCGCCACTTAGAAACAAGCGCTACCTTGACCATGTTCGTCCCGGCCGGAATGACAGACGGCTTGAAATAGAAGTCCAGCGTCTCGTCCAAGACCACGGGGCCGTCGAATCCGCCGCTGCGCAACACGAACATCTTCATCGGGGTTGAGCTACTCCTGGCGCGGAAGGCAAAAGACGACTTCGCCGTCCACACCTCGAACGCGGGCGCGGGACGATGTACGCGCAGCACGTACGACCATTCAGGGCCGCCCTTTCCCGCCTCGTCTTCGACCCGCAGGCGATACGTGCCAGCCGCGAGACGGCAGGTACCCACAGGGTCGCACTCGCCCTGAATGAGCGATCCGCGGAAGACGAGGTTCGTCGTATCCGTGAACACGGCCACGGGCTTGCCGCCCGCAGGACCCAAAATGCTCAGGCGCGCGTCAAGCGGCGAGCCGACACGTCGCGCAAGAAGATCGAACACGTACTCGCCCGGCTCCTTCACCTCGAACACATGCTCGCATGACGCACCCGCGCGGGCCACGATGCTCGTGAATGAATTGCACGGCACGCCCGGCGGCGTCTGCGGCACGGGGTTCGGCCACAGGCTCACGCGGCGCGGGTCCACCGGATGCGCACCCGCCTCCACGGTGATGGAGTAGACGAAATCGTCGCGTCCGCGGTAGAGCAGGTCGTGTATCTCAAGCGTGTAGTCGCCGTCCTTCGGCGGCGTGAACACAAGCACGGGATCCGGATGGTAGAAGTTGTCGTCCGCAAACGCCACCTCCGAGCCGTTGGCGTCCACGATGCGGAGCGCGGGGTTGAAGAATCCCGGCACGGCGTCGCCGATGTACGGCTGGAGTTCGCGCGCCACGGTCCGCAGCGTAATCGTACGGCCCTTCTGAAGGCGGAGAGTCCATTTGTCCGTCTGCCCCGGCATGATCTGTCCGTCCAGGACGCACGGCAGGTTCGTGACGGCGGGGGCGGGGGGACGCGGACGGTGCGGCGGCGCGTAGAGCGGCTCCTCGATGTGCGGGGCGGCTGTGACGAAGAACGGTCGCGGCGCGGACATCCCGTTCGGGGCGAACACGCGGAATTCGCGCGGGCCGGGCTGGGCGTCCGGATCGGCCGCCACCGTCACGAGCAGTCGCTGGCCGAGCGACGGCGACGACTGCAGCGGGTTGCGGCGGATGTAAAGCGCCCGCTCGACGATTGAGATTTTCTGCTCGTCAAGTTCGCCGAGGATCTGCCACCACCGGTTGGTTCTCCATTCCTCCACGCGGGCCCTCGGGCTCGTCGGGAGAGGCGGCGCGGTGCGGTTGCCCATCGCAATGCCGTCGAGCCACTTTGCGAGGTAGCGGAACTGGGGACCGGGAAGCGTCGAAAATCTCGGTACGGCCTCGATGGACAACACCTTCACGCCCTCGCCTGATATGATCGCGTTTCTTACGCCACCCTTGCCGAGGCCCTGCCCTCCAACGATGAGGCGATTCGTCGTCCCCGCCTGAATGCCGCACGGGTAGATGTAGCCGACATACGGATCGGCACCCTGCGCCCACACGGCCGCAACAGACAGGAGGATGAGAAGAACCTTTTTCATGCGCAGCCCCTTCACTTCTTATCTACGACTTTCACCTTCGGCTTTTCTTTCGCCTTGGGCGGTTCTTTTGCCTTGGGCTTGGGCGGCGGAACGGGCTTAGCCGGTTTCTTCACGTTTTTCCATGCGTTCGGATTCGGCCATGTGCGCACGACGAACGCATGCGTCGGCAGGAGGTGGTCCCAGGCGAAGGCCTGGTTGTACTCGTCCGCCGGCTGGATGCGCACCGTCTGCGTCTTTCCATTGATCTGCGCCGAGGCTTTGAACTGGTATTCCCTTACGTCCTGCTGCATACGCTGCTTTGAGATGAGCGCCACCTTGAGCATGTTCGTACCGGCGGGGATGACCGAGGGCGAGAAGCGGAAGTCCGGCGTCTCCAGCAACTTCACGGGACCGTCAAAGCCGCCGTTGCGCAGCACGAACACCTTCATGCCGGGCGACCCGCTAAACGCACGGAACGCGAAGGAGGACTTCGCCGTCCACACCTCGAACGAGAGCGCAGGACGATGTACGCGCAACACGTACGACCACGCAGAGCCACCCTTCCCCGCCTCGTCCTCTACACGCAAACGATACGTGCCCGCCGCAAGGCGGCACGTTCCGACCGGATCGCACTCGCCCTGAATGAGCGAGCCGCGAAATACAAGGTTCGTCGTATCCGTGAACACGGCCACGGGCTTACCGCCGGTTGGGCCCAAGATGCTCAGGCGCGCGTCAAGCGGCGAACCGACACGTCGCGCAAGGAGATCGAATACATACTCGCCCGACTCCTTCACCTCGAACACATGCTCGCATGACGCACCCGCGCGGGCCACAACGCCCGTAAAGGAGTTGCACGACACGCCCGGCGGCGTCTGCGGCACGGGGTTCGGCCACAGGCTTGCGCGGCGCGGACCGACGGGACGCGCCCCCGGCCACACGGTGATCGAGTAGACGAAGTCGGCACGGCCTCGGTAGAGCACGTCGTGGATTTCAAGCTTGTAGTCGCCGTCGGCCGGTGGTGTAAACACCAGCAAGGGATCGGGGTGGAAGTAGTTGTCATCCGCAAACGCGACTTCCTTGCCCCAGGCATTGAAGATGCGGAGCGACGGGTTGAAGAATCCGGGAACGGCGTCGCCGATGTACGGTTGAAGTTCGCGCGCGACGGCGTGAAGCGTGATCGTGCGCCCCTTCTTCAGATGCAGGGTCCACGTATCGGTCTGGCCGGGCATAATCTGTCCATCCAAGACGCACGGCAGGTTCGTGATCGCCGGGGCGGGTGGAAGCGGACGGTGTGGCGGCGCGTAGAGCGGCTCTTTCGCGTGCGGGGCAGTCGTGATGAGCAGCGGACGCGGCGCGGACATCCCGTTCTGGGCGTACACGCGGAAATCACGCACGCCGGGCTTCGCGTCCGGCGCGGCAGCCACGGTCACAAGCATCCGCTGGTTCAGCGACGGCGTCGCCTGCAGCGGATTGCGGCGAACGTAGAGCCCCTCCTCCACGAGCGAGATTTTCTGCGGGTCGAGTTCGCCCAGCACCTGCCACCAGCGGTTGGAACGCCACTCGTCCACGTGCGCGTTCGGATCCGTGGGGATCGGGGGCGCCGTGCGGTCACCCTTCGCGATGCCGTCCAGCCACTTGGCGAGGTAGCGGAACTGGCTGCCGGGCACGTTCGCGAAGTAAGGCACCATCTCAACGGACAGTACCTCCACGCCTTGTCCGGAAACCACGGCATTGCACCCTTTCCACGGAAACGCCTGCCCGCCCACGAGGAGGCGGTTCGTCGTGCCGGCCTGGATGCCGCACGGGTAGATGTAGCCCACGTAGGGGTCGGCACCCTGCGCCCACATGGCCGCCGCGGCCAGGAGGATGAGAAGAACCCTTTTCATGCGGATGCCCTTACGCGTAGATTTCCCTGAGGCGGCCTTCCGTCGACGCGGGCGGCAGCACGGTGAGCTTCTTGCCGGCGTTGTTCGGCATTTGCCCGTCGGGGTCGATGCCGCAGAGCTCGTAGATGGAGCCGAGGAAATCCACCGGCGTCACGGGACGCTTCCCCACCTTCGAGGCCGTATCGTCGCTCTCGCCCACCACGCAGCCGCCGCGGAATCCGCCGCCTGCCACGAGCGCCGAGAAACAACGCGGGTAGTGGTTGCGTCCGCCGTTCCACGGCGGGTTGCGGTCGATCTTCGTGGTGCGTCCGAACTCGCCGCTCACCCAGAGGATGGTCGTGTCGAGCAGCTTGCGCTCGTGGAGGTCGCAGAGGAACGCAGACACGGCCTTGTCGGTATCGGCCGTACGCTGCTTCATCGTCTCGAAGTGGCGCTTGTGCGAATCCCAGCCGCCCATGTTCACGGTGATGTAGGGAACGCCGTATTCCACAAGGCGGCGCGCGGCGAGGAGCGACTGCCCGATCCACGTGCGGCCGTAGCGGTCGCGCATGGCGTCCGTCTCCTGCGAAAGGTCGAATGTACCCGCCGCGCTGCCCTCTATCACGCGGCGCGCCTCCTTACCCGCCGCGATGAAGTCGGAGAACGCCTCGGGGCGTCCGAACGTGTCGATGCTGGAGAGCAGGTCGAAGCGGCCCTTGATTTCCTCCTTGGTGAGGCCGCCGGGCGGCACGATGCCGTCCACGACGAACTTCGGCTGGTTCGGGTTGCCGCCCGTGACGAGCGGGGCGTACTTGTCGCCGAGGAAGCCCACTTCGCTAAAGCGTCCCTTCGCGTTGGTGAGGATAACGTACGGCGGAAGGTCGCCGGAGTAGGTCTTCGCGCGCATCATCGCCATCACCGCGCCGATCGCGGGATACACGATGCCGCCGCCGGGATTGCGGCCGGTCTGCATGAGGTACGTGGCCGTCTCGTGTCCGAAGTGCGGGTGGGTCATCGAGCGGATGAACGAGCAGAGGTTCGCGCACTTGGCGAGGTTCGGCCACCACTCGTGTACCTTCATGCCGGGCACGACGGTGTCGATCGCCTTCAGTCCGTTGTTGTAGTCGGGCGAGGCGTCCGGCTTGGGGTCGAACGTCTCCAGCTGGGAAGGACCTCCCCAGAGCCACAGTTCAATTACGCTTTTCGCAGACATCTTCAGGCCTCCTCAGTGCTGGTACAGGAACTCGCGCGTGTTCATGAGCGACCACGCGACGTCCCGGGGGAAGCGCCAGCGCGCGCCGCCCTTCAGTCCGCTGTGGTGCGCAACGAGCATGTCCTCTTCGGCGGGCAGGGCGGGACGCGAGAGGAACCGCCAGTAGAGGTCCTGCACGATCGCGCGCATCGGGCGAGAGCGGAATGCCTTGTCGTCCGTGATGCGCCCGAGAATGCGGAACAGCTTGCCGGAGTTGAACAGGTAGAGGCGCTGCTTCGCCGTGATCTCGTTGTGCCGTTCGGAGAGCAGCCCCGTGTCGCGCGCGGGACGTCCGAAGAGGAGCAGGAACGCATTGGAGATCGAGCCGTCCTCGATCAGGATGCTCCGCCGGTCCTTCGGCAGGAACGTGAACGGTTCCGGGGCGATGGACTGGTAGTCGCGCTTCGTGTTCGTGAGGTCGCAGATCATGTCGTCCAGCACCTCCGCGTCAAGGCGGCGGCAGGGGAACCCGCCGGTGATGGAACCGCGTCCGTAGGCCCTAGACATCGCGATCGCCCGCACGAGCGGCTTGAGGCGGAAGCCGTTCTTCTTGAAGATCGCCACGTGCACGGGATCGGGTTGTTCGAGGCCGAGCATCCACCAGTCGACGCGCTGCACGAACGCCCGCGCGAATGTGTCGCGCGCCGGCCCGAGCAGGTAGTCCGCGAAGGCCGCCGGCGTGGGGCCGTCCTGCGACGGGTCGAGGTAGACGATCTCCTCCTTCCACTCGCGCGTGTTCTTGATGCGCACGCGGCGGAAGTACTTCGCGTACTCGGCGCGCGTCTTCTCCGGCAGGTCGGCGTAGTTCTCGCCGAGGAACGTGGCCGTGGCCGCCTCGGCAAGGCCCTCCGGCGTGCGGAGCGCCGACGCGCGGAAGAAGTTCGCCTCCGCGTCGCGGAAATCGCTGCCGGTCGCGGAGAGGAGCGCGCGCGTGAACGCGGTCCACGGCTCGTCTTTCTTCACGAACTCGCGGATGCGCCGGTGGTAGACGTACACCGCGTTCGGCCAGAGGTTGATCGGGAACTCGCTCTTCACGCGCAGGATGTCGCAGAAGCGCATGCTCCAATAGTCGGCAAACGAATCCGACGCGAGCAACTTCTCCACGAGGCCCTTGCGGTTCCGCGAGCGAACGAACGCCTTCGCCTCCTCGACGGTCGGGATGCGTCCGGCCAAGTCGAGGTAGAGACGCCGCACGAGCACAGCGGGCGTGGCGTCGCCGAATACGGTCTCCCACGCGGCATTGGGCGGACACGTCGTACCCGCCTCGCCATTTTGCGGTGCCGCTCCGAGGAGCGGCAGGCCCGCAAAGGCCGCCGTGCCGCCGATGAACGCGCGGCGCGACACGTCAATACTAGCACCAGATTTTTGCATGGCATTATTAAAGCATGTTGCTGAGAAAATCTTGTCACCTGTATGTCACAAACGGTAGGGCGAGCCGTCCCGGCGAGCCGCAAGATGCTGCAAAACCGCCTCGGCCTTGCTTGCTATTGCTCACCATAAATCGTCTTCCAATCGTCGCGCATCGAAATCGGAATCCATCCCGACTTCTCGCACGACTGCTTCATCGCTGCGGCCTTCTTTGGATTGCCGTTCTCCCGCTTCATGTCGTCGCAAAGCACCATGAACGCCGCCGAACGGTACTTGTTCCCGCCAATGACGTAGTTCGCCATGCTGGCGTCAGTATGGCTGTTCCCGAACGAGAGGACCGGCTTCACGCCAATCTCGCGGATGAGCGCCGACACCTTGTTCATCTGGAGGTTTTTCACGATCTGCGTGCCGCCCAGAATCGGGACGTCGTTCTTCCCGAACACGTAGGAAAGCCCGTCCTTGCCGTTCTGCGCCTTCGAGACAATCGTATAGTCAGATCCTATCACTCGCCACGGCGGAACCGGCAGCCTGTCGCACACCAGCGCGCGCACGACAAACCTTTCAGAACCACTTACAACATATACGGCGAAGCCCTTCTCGACTAGGTATTCGACGAGCTGCACCATTGGAAGGTAGAACATCCCCCCGCGTTTCATTCCGGGGTGACTGGGCTCCCGCTCATCCATGAACTTGCGGGCAATCGCTTTGAGTTCGTCGATTGATACGCCCTTGTAAGCCGCTGCGGTCATGCGCTCGCGGTCATTGCCGAGCGGCGGATAAACTCCCTTCTCGCGCGATGTGCGGGCGGCGGCTTTCAGCTCTTCAGATGCCTGGAAGGACGGGTCGTCAAGGACTCGACTCTCAAAGAGCTGCCAGTCGAAATACGTCGGGTTCGTCTCGCAGAAAAGCGTCCCGTCAAGGTCGAACACCGCGATACGCCGCTCAGGCGGAATGAAGTCCGGCGACGATTCGTCCGTCACGGCATTCACGTAGTCTACGATTGCCGCCTTCGACGCGGTCCCGTCGTTCCAAAGCGACAATGCGTCATTCGTGCAGCATCCGCATACTGCGCATCCTGCGACAACAGCGAAAATTCTAACCATTTTTTCCATAGACATTTCTCTAACTCTCCTTGCGGGAAAATGTTACAAGTGCAGTCCACACGCGGCAACCGCCGCGACAACCATCAGATACATCTTTTTCATTTTCACAATTCTCCTTGGGCACGTATTTTACCACAATCCCCCTCGCCGTGAAAGACTGGGAATGCCTTCACCGCAGGATAATGGCCGAAAATCGGCTGATCACTCCATCAAGTCTTCAATTGTGCATGAAAGCGGGCGGGCGAGGGATGCAAGTGTCGCGGCGGATGCGCGGTTGATGTCCTGCACACCCTGTTCGTAGAGCTGAATGTTGCGGATGTTCACGCCGGAGAGGCGCGAAAGTTCCGACTGTGAGTAACCCGCAGCGCGACGAATCCGGCGCAGGTTCTTCTCAATCTCCACGGACTCAAGTTCCCGCATGAAATCCTCGAGAAAACGCGAGATGTCCATTTCATGGTACACACTGTACTTCGACAGGATTTCCGACATCGCCGTGCGCGCGAATATCCAGCGGAAGGTCTTGCACCAGTGCCACTGAAAATGCGCAAGCGCCCATCCGCCCCAGTATTCAGGGGAGCGTCCCGCACCAGTCCGCGCGGTCTCTGGCACCTCAGTGTCTGGACGAAGTTCAAGAAACAGACGTTGGCCGAGTTCCGTGCCCGACAAACCGGCGACCACGCCGGGATCACCGCGCCCGAAGAGAATCATGGTCGGACTCGTCGAATAGATGTACCCAACCTTGTCCGACGGGATTCCGCAGGCGTTGATGAGATAGTCCGTTGCGACGCCAAGATGCCGCTTGGCCTCGTTCAGGTATACGTCATTGTAGGATCTGATCTCCATGACGAAGCCCCCTTCTGATGATGTCCACGGCAAACACGTCATCTGCGGCGTGGGCGGCATTCTTTACCGAAGTGCGCCATTTGGCGGCTCCTTGCCCTTGCAGGCCCACTCGCGCGCCATTTCGATGTCTTCGGTGCAATAAAAACCCCTACCATAGTCATTGTGAGGCTTTCCTCTGCTCAACAATGGCCGTGGAATCTCAAACGGCGATCCATGGTAGATTTTCATTCTGTTTTTTCCTTGCGCGAGATATTATATCAATATATTGATATAGCCGCAAGCCCAAAATAGCGACCCCTCGGGCATTCCTACCCTTCAAGGGCGCTGGAGGAACTTGAAAACCTGGTGCGAGAGTTCGCAGCGGTCGTCGGACAGAAACTCGACGCCCTTCAGCTCGGTCTCGACGATCCTCTTCAGGATTCCGTTCATCGCCATCCCGAACACGGCAAGGCGTCCGGGCAGGCATCCGAGTTTCAGAAGCGTGTCGAGGACGAATTTCAGGACGGGCGACCAGTCGAACCCGCCCTCGTCCGGCGACTCGAAGATGTCCATCCCCAGCGGCGTGCCGCGGTCCCTGTCCACGATCAGCGCGAAACGCGACATCTTGCCACGTCCCTGGGGCGTGCGTCCCATGGGGACGACAAACGTCGCGACTTCAATGGCGAGCTTCTTCTTGATCGGCATCGCCGCGACTCTCCGCATCTGCCTGCCGTCAAGGTTAAAGGCAAACGGCATGAGCCAGGAGAACTCGTTTTCGCCCCGGACCCACGATCCGTCAGGGAGTTCCGTCCAGGTCGTGAGCAGCTGCATCGGCGCGTCCCTGAGCGCGATGGCGTCGGGTCCGTACGCATTGAGGAACGCCAGCAGCGCGCGGATCGACGCGAGGGCGTCCGCAATCTCCGCCGCGCCCATGCGGTCGCGCGCAAGCCCCGCGAAATATGACATGAAGGACGGCGTCCTCCTGCGGTCGAACCTGACGCCGCTTTCAAGCACCTGCTCCATTTCCCCTTCGAGGAGGAATTCCGCCGAGTCGAACGCCAGCATCAGCTGATTGGTCGAAAAGAAACCGTCCATGGCATCCTCGTGGTCTTTTCCGTCGACCGCCTTCATCCGGTGGAAGTCGGCGTATGTCATGTAGGCGGAGATGCCGCAGGTGCCGCCGCCCCGGCCCATCACCGAGACGAAGCGCTCGCGTCCGTCGGCGAACCTGACGGCCAGCACCTGGCTGTCGTGCAGGCTCTTCCACGGCGCGCGGTCCGCCACCTCGCGCGCGAGTTCATACGCCTCGCGCAGCTGTTCGCGTGTCGGCCTCGTCAAATCAGGCTTTCTGGTTTTTGCGTCTTTCATTTGCCTGTCCTTTTGCCGCGGACGCAACCGGCCGCTGAGCCTCCTCTTAATCCCCTCACCGTACTGGTACTTCTTCGCAGGCGTATTGCATCATGTGCGAATGATCGCCATCTGCTAAACGTACTGTCCAATCCTCTACGCACTTTTCCCTGTCGAGTCCGTATCTCTCGACAATATACGGTTTCACATTCTTCTTATTATTCCACAATCTCAATTCATGAAAGTTTAACCTCACATGTTTTTGAATAAGCTGTGTTGTCTCCACCCGCCAAAGCAAGATCAACAACGCTCACCTCACCTCCACCTACAAGCTCATCAACAATTTCCTCAGCCTCATCCGAAGAACTTGCCTGCACTTCAATGCGTGCGGTGTACGTTTCTGTTACGTCGACAAAATATGCTTTCTTCATAACTTACCTCCTATGCTGCAATTTGCGCAACCCATACACGTTGTTCGGATTTTACGGCGCGTTCTTCAAATGCGATGCCAGCATCTAGTGGATTCTCAATGAGTCGCGGCTTGGGCGTATGGGCAAAATCTGTCACAACATACAGGAAGAATCTATGTGCAAGATACTGCGCCATTTTGAACTCCTTTTCCGTCAATTGTATCTGCCCAGAAGATGCGCGTAATCCCTTGACCTCTACGGCAAGAAAATCGGAAGCTGGAGGCATCAGTTTAAAGTCAAAACCGCATCCATATGCAGTAGTGCGCTGAATCGTACAATCCGAGAATTTCTGTACATCACGGTAATTTTCCTCAAAGAAATTCTCGGCGGCCTGACCTGTTATCATCCTTCGTGCGAAAGATGATTTATCTCCATCTTTTATTCCAGCTGCAACAGCAGTACGTCCAACAATAGGGTCGACATCAAAATTTCCTGCGAATTGCGTCCTTACCAATTCCGAGAATTCTTCCAGATTCAATCCGCCAAACTCATTCATTATATCTTGTCTTGTCTGGCGAATCTCTCGCTTGTGCCAACCTTTCCGCGTGTTTGGGAAATAAGGATCAAATTCCTGCATATAATTCTTCACAGAGGCCGGTTTCCCGCCTACAGCAAGTGCAAATGAATTATAAGCCTCTTGTAATGTCTTGAAACCAAGAGCTTTTAGGCCTTCTTTATTAGCGTCAAATTTTGAGAGATAAAGCCCCGCAAGCATTAATTTCTTGTTTGCTATCGTCATTTCACTCATGCTGCTCTCCTTTCGCCAAAATTGCGGCACTTGCCGAAGAACGGGCGGATGCGCTCGAAGCCGTTGGCGGCAAGCCACGCACCGTCCACTTCGCGGACGTACTTCGCGCGGTAGGCGAGTACAGGCATGTCAAGCGCATACACGGCAAGGTGCGTAACGGGCGCATAGCTCTCGCCTTTGCCGTCCTTCGGCAAAGGCAGATTGTAGAGGCGCTTCTCCCTGATCCAGCCGTAGTTCTCAGTCCTACAGGTGCAGGCAACCACGGTTTGCGTTTTGTCATTGTTTTTCGTCATCGCGCGTATTATACCACAAAACGAATACGCCGTGGGAAACTGGCTTAAAGTTTGAAATTTCGCATCCCTAATGCGTGGCTATCAGTCCTTGAGCGAGTCGCAGAAGTCCATCAGCCACGTCCAGTCGTGCGCGGAGTAGCCGTGTCCCTCCGTGCGACGCACGAAGGCGAGGTCTTCACCCATGCAGTCGGTGGAGTAGTCGGCGGGGTACGGCACGTCGGGAAGTCCCTTCTTGCCAAGGAACGTCCACGCCGGGGAAGCCGCTTTACAGGCAAGATATTCGCCCTCTGGGTCGAACCACTGCACGTCGAACCCCTGCACGAAGAGCTTGCGCGGCGCGATCGAGGCAAGGAGGAGATGCTGGTCGAACGTGAGCAGCTTCGCCGGGTCCTTCTCGTACTTCTTGTATGCGGGACAGTACCAGTGGCGGAAGCTGCGCATCTCGGTGGCCACGTTCTCGCCCCAGTCGCGCTTGGCGAGCGGACACCCTCCGCCGCCCGTCTGGTTGGGCACGCACGCCGCGAAGCGCTCGTCGCGTGCGGCGGCGAGCAGAGCGGTCTTTCCGAGACGGGAGTAGCCGGCGGCGATCGCCTTCTTCGCGTCAAGCTCGGGAATCTTGTAGGCGAGGTCGAGTCCGCGCGAAAGCGCCCACGCCCATGCGCCGATGGAGGTCGTGTTGTCGTCGCGCGCCGGGTCGCGCTTCGGCCAGAGGTCGAACACGCCCGACCATGGAGACGGATTTCCGCCCGGGTTCACGTCGGGCGAAACCTGCGCGTAGCACGCCGTGACGAGCGCGTATCCGCGCGCGAGGATCATGTGCGCGGGGAACACGAACTCCACGCTGTTCATGTCCTCGTACCGGCCGCGCAGCTCCTCCACGCACTTGTGCGCGGGACGGAGCGCGATCCACATGTCGGGCGTGACCACCTGCTTGTCGCGGATAAGCTCGTAGTTGCCGCCGTAGTTGAGGAAGATGATGGGCAGGGCGGGCTTCTTCGCCCAGCGCGGCAGCAGCACCAGCCAGTCGATCACGGGGCCGCTCTTGTCCGCCTTGAACCACATACGGTACTGGCGGCGGATTCCGAAGCCGGCGAGCGTCACGCCCTCCTCCACCTTCTCGACCACAACCGCCTCCGGCGCGGGCGGTTCCTGTCCGAACATCTCCTTCGCGAAGATGTCGAGTATCTCGCGCCGGCGGCGCGCCCAGTCCGCAGGCGACGCCACCTTCGTGCCGTCCACGAACGTGAGCGGATCCTCAAGCGTGTAGGGCGCGATCTTTGATTTGTTGTAGTTGGGCTTCCAGTAGTCGGGACGCGCCGCCAGCGCGCTCGCCGCGGCGAATACCCCGACCAAACACACTCCAATCAATACTCTTTTCTTCATTTTCTCTTTCTCCTATTTTTTTCAGTTGATTATGACATGAATGCACCTGTCAAAATTCCAGTCAGAAACACTGACATTATAGCACACTTCTCTTTGAATGGGCAGTATAAATGGGGCGCATCCGCGAATCGTGCAAGTTGGAAATTTGGTAGGGCCCGCTCGCCGAGCGGGCCGCCATCAAAATTGAATTGCAAAGCACGCAAACAAAACCTCCCCGAAACCAAAACCCGCGTGCGACTACGGTGCGGAACAATCACACACCTCGGGCTGATCACGCGCTACTTCACTTATTCGAATATGTGACGTACCGCGCAAAAAACGCCGTTTCGCCGTGTAGGGAACTCAAACTCTCCGTGTAGGGAGACGCGATTCGCCGTGTAGGGAGATTACTACTCCCGTGTAGGGAGAACACCCACCGGTAGGGCGCGGACTCCGGCCGCGCCGCCACGGGAGGGGCCGCGCTTGTCGCGGCCTGACT
>CAMKJU010000045.1 GCA_946413265.1 uncultured Lentisphaerota bacterium | reverse complement strand
CGATGTCTGAAACAGGGAACGACACGTTACGCTTGGTTCTCACGCCGAGGGTGTCAACGTGCAGATAGCTGGCGTGGAGGAAGAATGAAATAGAGGTTGCCAAATGGCAAGCGACGAGCCAAACGAGAATCTAGACTTTAATGCACTGTTAGCACGATGTGTTTGTTCAGGCATGAAAGATCAAGGATGTCATCTTCCTAATATTGTCATGCATTTGGTGATGAAACTCAAATACATCAAAAGAATCATTACTAACACTGTTGCCATAACGTTGTGCTTCATATCAGTAGCTGAAGTGTTGGCGGCGGATGTCCGTTGGGAGGCACCTTCATCTGTAAATGTCGGTCAGACATTTTATGTCCGGGCGTACTATAATTCAGCTTTGGTCAATTCTGTATACGTAGATAGTTCTGCGAGCAGCGGTAGTGTATGGAATTGGAATGCAGAACACCAGTACAAGGCTGCAGCAGCTGGAAATGTCACTTTCTTTTTCCAATACGATGTTGGCGCTCAGAGATATACAAGTACCAAGGTTGTGACAATCAGAGAAGAAACACAACCGTCGCAACCGACGTTAGGAACTGTTAGCATATCGCTATCCTCGTCATCGGCAGCGCCAGGGGATGCGGTTTCGTGTAATCTTAATGCGTATTCAACCGCAGGTGCTGCGATTACTGGTGGTTCCACATCATGGACAATATCAAGTACGACAAACGACGCAATTTCATCTTCCGGTATCGTAACGGTTGCGCCCGTCCAGATTTCAAGGAGCATTACCGTTGTCGGAAGCTATACATATGGCGGAGTCACAAAAAGTGCTACGGCTACAATCACGGTCACTCAATTGCCGAGTAACGAAGCGATGCCCACAATTACGGACGTGACCGTGCAGCAGCGGTATCCGTGGAACGGGAAAGTCGATATCTCATACACTATAGATGATGCCATTCCAGCGTCTGCATTCTTAAAGGTGTCGGCAACGGACCGTTCAACTGGATCCAACTACGTTGCGAGTACATCTGCCCTTTCTGGCGATGCTAGTTTGAATTCCGGGACACACAGGATAGTGTGGGACATGTCCGGTGACGGTTTGGCCTTCAAATCAGGAAACATGGTGTTTAAGGTCTCATGCGAGGTACTGCAATATTGCATAATAGACCTTTCTGCAGGTTCTACAGCAAGTTCATATCCGGTCACATACTTGTGGGAGGCTCCAAGTGGTGGATTCAATATGGACGAATACAAGACAACAAAACTAGTGTTGCGGCGCATTGAAGTGGGTTCGTTTATCATGGGACGGGATCAACAAAATAACTCGCACCGTGTGACGTTGACAAGGCCGTTTTATTGTGGCATTTTCGAAGTGACGGAGAAGCAGTATTCGCTTGTGATGGGAGGAACATTATCCTCCGACGGCACTTTACCAAGAACGTATATGAGCTATAATATAATTCGTGGTTCTTCAAAGGGTGCGGAATGGCCTTTGTCTTCTGCTGTGGATTCATCTTCGTTTATGGGTAAATTACGTGCACGGACCGGTCTTGAATTTGATTTGCCGACTGAAGCGCAATGGGAGTACGCTTGCCGCGCAGGTACCACGACAGATTTTTATTGGGGGAATTCAAGTTCGCAGTATGATAGTTATGCCTGGACGAGCGCAAACAGCGGTGAATCCCCCCATGTCGTAGGGACAAAACTACCTAATCCATGGGGGCTTTACGACATGTACGGTAATGTGTCGGAGAGATGCTTAGATTGGTATTCCCAGTGGGACGCGCCTCCTTATGGAACCGATCCTAAGGGTGTCCACGAACCTGCTGAAAATGCTTCTCGAATAGTTCGTGGTGGAAGTTGGATTGAGTATGAATATCGGTCGTGTGATAGGGCCGGCGGATATGCTGGGAATGGGTATAAACATTATGGTTTTCGTATTGTCAGAACTATTTCAGAATAGGAGCAGGAATATGAAAAAATTAGCAATGATTTTTTCAGTTGTGGTGGCTGGAATAACGTTTGCGGTATATGGTACTGTGATTTGCGAGGGAGAGAGTTCTGTCGTGGCAATAGACTTGATTCCAGGTGCGCGCACGCCTATGATAACAGAACAAATCCGTTACTCCACTGACTGGGTTATCGGAGCGGCATCAGATGCCGTGGCCGTGGTCACTGTTAACGACGAAGTGTTGTCTTCAGCTGCTGGTAGCGGTTCCGTGGATTGGACGCCGCCATGTAATGGTACGTACACGCTGAAGCATAAAGTAATGTCTGGTGGGGAAACGATTGGCGAGGCTTTGTCGGCGACATTCATAGTGACGGGTTCGCGTCCTCCTAAACCGACTTTCTCGCCCGAAGGTGGCACTGTGTTTCAATCTGGTCTTTCGATTTCGATAATGTGTCAGGAGGAGGGGGCGACGATACACTTTACGACGAATGGGACGGAACCGACAGCGGAGAGTCCAGTTTATAAGCGTTTCAAGATATATGGCAAGACGACGGTCAAGGCCGTTGCCGTGAAGAATGGCTTGTTGAGCGAGATCGTGACGGCGGAGTATGCACTTGGGCAATGCGCCGATCCCGTGTTCTCGCTTGCGGACGGATCGGAGTTTGCCCATTCGAACCAGGAGGTGTCGATTGCGTGGAACAACGACGGCGTGTTGCGCTACACGCTGGACGGTAGCGAGCCGACTGCGGAGAGCCCGATCTACGAAGGGCCGTTCTCGTTCAGCGAGTCGGTCGTGGTGAAGGCCAAGGTGTTCAGCGACGATTTCTTCGATTCGTCCGTCGTGACGGCGAACCTGACGCGCGTGTGGGTGAACGTGGCGACGCCGGTGGTTGACGCGGCGGCGTCGTTCACGGGGTCGAAGACGAAGGTGTCGATCTCCTGCGCGACGGAGGGCGCGGTCGTGCGCTACACGCTGAACGGCAACGAGCCGAATTCCCATTCGACGAAGTACACGGGGCCGTTCTACGTGACGGACAGCTGCACGGTGAAGGCGTATGCGGTGATGCCAGACTACCTCAATTCCGAGGTGGCGACGTTCGCGATTGAGAAGGTGTGGACCATCGGCGATACGATGGGCAAGCCGGATCATGGGTTCACGACGGGCGGCGATGGCGACGCGGGCTGGACGAGGGTCGTTGATGCGACGGCACCGAACGGCGAGGCGATGAAGTCCGGCGCGATCACGCATGAGCAGAGTTCCGTCCTTTCCACGACGGTGATGGGGCCGGGGACGCTCTCGTTCTCGTGGCGCACGTCGTGTGAGCAGGACGACGAATACGAGTGGGACCATGCCGAGCTGGCTGTGGACGGAGTTGTGAAGTTGCGTCTGAACGGCGAGACTGAGTGGACGGTGGCGTCAACGGAAATCACGGGCGACGGCGAACATACGATCGAATGGCGGTATGTGAAGGACGATGTGGAGAGCGAAGGGGAGGACGCCGCGTGGGTGGCGAACTACAGCTGGGCGAGCGCCTGGACGGCTACGCGGACGACGGAGGTGCCCGTGCCGTATGTGTGGCTCACAGCGCATGACCCCGACGTGGTGGATGAATACGAGGCGTATGAGGCGTCCGCCAAGAAAACGGCCGCGAACGGGTGGAAGGTCTGGGAATGCTATGTGGTGGGACTAGATCCACAGAAGATGGACGAGTTCAAGATCAGCGCGTTCCCGATGAAGGCGGATGGCACGCCGGATTTGGAGAACATCGCAGTCGATCCGCCGAAGTCGCAGTGGAACGTGCCGGGCGCGCGGGCGGTCGTGAAGGGCGCGGCGACGTTGGATGGCGAGTGGAAAGCGGTTGAAGAGGCGACTGCGGCGGAGAAGGCGGCGATGCGGTTCTTCAAGGTGGTGGTGGTGGTGCCGTAACGGTCACGCGGGACGCGTGAACCTACCGCTTTGCGGCTCGCCCCACCTGGCGGCGCGCTCGGTGATCGCGCCCTACCGAAAACGGCTCGCCCCACCGGGCGGCCCGCTCGGCAAGCGGGCCCTACCGAAAACGGCTCGCTCCACCGGGCGGCCCGCTCGGCGAGCGGGCCCTACCAGGTGGCCGCGACAAGCGCGGCAGCGAGGTCGGTCAGAGCGTTTCCAGGGAGGTGGGGTCGAGGAGAAACGGCACGATGCCGATGAAGGTGATGCCGTTACGGTCGGTCCAGGGTTTTTCGTAGGGGTCGCCGGTCACGACGACCTTCCTGAAGTTGTCGCCGATGTGGCGGAGAGAAAAGGTTTC
The DNA here is from genome assembly GCA_946413265.1 of uncultured Lentisphaerota bacterium. Lineage (GTDB taxonomy): Bacteria > Verrucomicrobiota > Kiritimatiellia > RFP12 > UBA1067 > RUG572. The sequence goes on along the minus strand of CAMKJU010000045.1, from coordinate 20,818 downwards.
CTGCTCGCGTTTTTCGTTGTCGGGGATGTTCCATGCGGACTGGATGTAAAAGCGCATGTCGCCTTTGTTGACGACGAAATCCACTTCGTAGCGCTTGCGGCAGCGCTTGCCGTCGACGGTTGCGAACATCTCCACGGCGCCGACGTCCACCGCGTAGTCGCGCCGGATGAGTTCGTTGTAGATGACGTTCTCCATGAGGTGCGTGTTTTCGTCCTGTCGGAAGTTGAGACGCGAATTGCGGATGCCGGTATCGACGGCATAGTACTTGGAGGGGTAGTCGAGATAGCGGTCCCCGCGCAAATCGAAGAGCCGCGCATTCTGGAGGAGGAAGGCCGATTCAAGATAACCGAGGTATTTGCGAACGGTCGTTTCGTTGCAGACAAACTTGCCCGTGGAGTTGATTGCGTTGCTGAGTTTCGTGGGATTGGTGAGGCAGCCGATGTTGCTCATGGCCGTGTCGGCCACGATTTCCAGCAGGGTGTCGTTCTTGAGGCTGTACCGCTGGATGATGTCGCGGAGGTAGATGGTCGCGTTGAGGTTGTCGAGATAGCGCCGCTTTTCGGATTCGGTTTCAAGAAGGGTGCATTCGGGGAGTCCGCCGAAAGTGAGGTAGGCGTCGCGGATCTGGAAGAAATCCCGCGCATTGGGCATCGTTTCGGCGAACTCTGCGAGCGAAAGCGGGGATACCGTGATGGTCTCGCCGCGTCCCCTGAACTCCGTGGCTACCTCTTTCGAGAGCAGATCGGCGTTGGAACCAGTGACGTATGTGGAGACGTTCTTTCGTTTGAGAAGTCCGTTGAGAACATGATAGAAGGTGATGTAGGCTTTTTTTCGGTCTTCTGGGCGCAGGCGCGAGAGATCAGTGCCTTCAGGCAGTATAGGTTCCGCATGTTGAATCTCATCAATGAGGACGAAACACGGGGCGTCGTCAGAAGGAAGGCGTGCGCGGATTTCCTTGCCGAGGGTGATTGCATCGCGGCAGAAAAGAAGGTCATCGGATTCAAGGTCGATTTCTACGATATGGTCTCGGGAAATGCCACTGTCAAGTAGATGGCGCTTGAAGAGATTGAAGAGAAGAAAACTCTTCCCGCAACGTCTCATTCCGACCAGAATCTTGATAAGATTGTGGTTTTTCGCTTTGATAAGCTTGTTTAGGAGAATATCTCTTTTGATGATCATCGTCCTGGTCCTGCTTTGAAGTTGTGTGCACATGCACGAAAGTTCAAAACGGAAATAGTGTATCAGTTTTTTGTTTGTGTTACAAGTGTCGCTTTGAACTTTTGTGCATCTGCACGAAAGTTCAAACAGTGGCGCTTGACACGAATGACTTCCGCACTGTGTCCATTGAGATTGTGGATGGCGAGCCGAAGGTAGAGTGGGAGCCAAAGGTGAACCGCTGACGGCTCACCCCACCATGCGGTTCTTCAAGGTGGTGGTGGTACCGTAACGGCTCGCCCCACCGGGCGGCGCGTGATGTTACTGCCGTTCTGCCAGATGGCGCGTCAGGGCTTCTGCGTAGAGGTTCATCGAGGAGATCGAACCGCGTTCCCTTGATGCGTGTGGCTCGCATCCGTCTGCCGTGAAGATCACGATCGGCAGGCCGAGATGGACGTAGTACGTCGCGTCCGTGGCGGCGCTCATGCGTCCGAGGCGCAGGTTGGGGATGGTGGTACGGAGGGAGTTGTAGAGGGCTGCGATTTCCGGGTCGTCCTCGCGGTTTGTCACGGGAAGGCGGTGGGGCTTCTTCGGCGCCTGCACTTCGCAGCCTGTCGTGCGGCGCAGGCAATCGCAGATGAGCCGGTAGTCGCCCATCGTGGTGAAACGGCATGAAAGCGTCATGGAGGCGTCGTCAGGCACGACGTTGGATGTTTCTCCGCCCGTGAGGATGGTGGGCGAGGCGATGGTGCGCCAAGTGCCGGTGCCGGGAGCCTCGGCCTCCCACACCGATTTGAACACGGCGTATCCTTCGCACAGTTTCGAGATCGGGTTGTCGAGCGCCCACGGGCGCGAGGAGTGTCCGCCTTTGCCATGTGCCACGAGCCGTATGATGGCGTGTCCCTTTTCGCCGATGAAGAGCTGTCCCGGTTCCTCTCCAGCGGAGTCGCCCACCAGCACCATCTTCTTCGGCACGTAGCCGCGGTCGATCATCATCTTTGGCGTGGGCGTTCCGATCTTGCCGCCTTCCTCGTCCGTCGCGATCATCGCACCGACTGATGCCTTTCCGACGAGGTTGGCGAGCACCTGCGCGATGACTGCGACGTTGCCTTTCGTGTCGCACGCGCCGCGTGCATACACCCAGTCGCCCTCCGTTCGCGGGATGAACATCGCGTCGTCCGCCGGCACCACGTCGACGTGCGACACGAACACGTAGTCGTGCGTCTTCCCCGGCGTGGTGGAGGCGTACAGCGCGACCATTCCCTTTTCATTGGTCTCTACGGCGCAGCATACGCCGCGCGCCTCCAGCCACGTCTTCAGCACGTCGACGGCCTTGCGCAGGTTCTGCTTGTCGCGGGAGACGCTTTTCACGCGCAGGAGCGAGTCCAGAAGCTCCAAGTCAATGGTGGAATTTGCCTGCGGCGCCGCGAAGGCGAGGCAGGGCATAATCAGAATGGCGAGTACTGTTCTTTTCATGGCGAAGATGATACCAAATATGTCTGGGGGTGTAAACTCAGCCTGATTTTGGTATAATGAACACATGCCAAAATTTTTTGCCATTTTTCTTGCCGCCGGACTTGCCGTTGCGGCGTATGCGAACAACCTCCGCGAACCGGAGGTTGAAATCCACGCTACCGGCCTGTGGGGCGTGGCAGGCGAGTCGTTCACGGTCGAGGCGAAGGCGAAGAGCCCGGATGGCGAGGACCTCTCGCAGTTTCACTGGTGCCTGTGCGACGCATCCGGCGCGGTCGTGCTGTCGTGGAAAAACCCCGTCGCCGGACGCGCGAAGCGTCTGAAGGTGAACCTCGCCGCAGGCGCGTATCGGCTTCGTGCGACGGACGGCACTCGGTTCCGTGGCGACGTGCCCGTGCGCGTGTTCCCGAGTGAGAATCGCTACGCGAGTACGCTTCCGCCCGTAGAGATCCACGAGCCGCCCGATCCAGAGACCCCGAGCGGTCCAGTGCGCTTCTGGCGCGATGTCCGGCGCAAGGAATTCTCCCAGGCTCCTGAGCATCAGCGGACTCCGCGCCGCATCGTGGCGCGGCTTTGCGCCGCATATCCGGAGCGCGTCGACGACCTTGCGGATCTGGTCGACCGCATGGTGGCGGACATGAAGGCCGTTGGTGAAAACGCGCTGGCGTGTCCTGCGGACTGGGACGGCGCGCCGGACCACCTCGGCGCTTGGTACGCCCGGTTCGACGTGGAGGGACTCAAGGTGTTCCCGATGCTGGAACTCGACGCCGACGCCGCATCTTCGCGTTCCGCACGACACGAACTCCACCGGCGCATCGACAGACTTGCAGACGTCGGCATGCGGCACAAGTCGTTCGGCGGAATCTTCATCCGGGTGTCGCGCAAGGACATGCTCGACGCCAAGGAGCGCGCGCGCATGAAAGAAACGCTTGCCGAACGCGCCCTTTGGGTGGTAGATGACGCAGACCTTGCCGAACTCACGAACCCGCTTCGCACAGAAGACGCGATGGCGCTTGCCGCACGCGGCGAATTCGGTCGTGCGGCGCGGTCGGGTGCGCGCACCTCGTTCATCCAGGTGTTCCGCACGCTGCCGGCGGTCATGTTCAGCGACGATGGCACGCCGAGGGCCGACGGTGTGCGTCTGCGTCAGGCGACGTACGAGGGCATGAGCTGGTTCTACGTGGTCAACACCGGCGCGTTTCCCGCGCGCGTTAAGCTGGAGGTTCCAGCCCGCACGCGCGACCTCGCGAAGGACGCGCGCGTGGGCGGTCTCTTTGGCGCAGAGACGCTCGACCTCGCACTAGGTCCTTTCGAGATGCGCGCCTACGCCGCGCCCGAGGCAAATGGCAAATGTAAAATGGAGAATGGAAAGTGAAGAAATCCATGAAAGTCAAGACGATCGAAGGCGGCGTGTGCGCCGCGAAGGGATTCCGTGCGGCTGGCGTGCCGGCGGCGATCAAGTACAAGGGACGCAACGACGTGGCGCTCGTGGTGGCCGACGCCCCCTGCGCGGCGGCGGCCGTGTTCACGACTAACGCCGTTGCGGCCGCGCCGGTGCTGTACGACCGCGAGGTCGTCAAGGGCGGCCGCATCCAGGCCATCCTCGCCAACAGCGGCTGCGCGAACGCCTGCACGGGCGCGCCGGGTCTTGCGGACGCGAAGCGGAGCGCCGAGGAGACGGCAAAGACCCTCGGCATCGACCCGAAGCTCGTACTTGTTGCATCTACAGGCGTCATCGGGCACCGCATGCCGATGGATCGTCTACTCGAGGGCATGAAGGACGCGGCGGCGAACCTCGCCGCCACGCCCGAGGCAGGCCTTGCCGCCGAAAAGGCCGTGATGACCACCGACACGAAACCGAAGCAGGCCGCTGTGCAGGTGAAAATCGGCGGGCGCACCGTGACTGTGGGCGGCATGTGCAAGGGTTCGGGCATGATCGAACCGAACATGGCCACGATGCTCGGTTTCATCACGACCGACGCAGCAATTACCCCCGCGATGCTCCGCCGTGCCCTGCGTCAGGCCATCGCCGTGAGCTTCAACCATGTGGTGGTCGATGGCGACGAGTCGACGAACGACAGCGTGTTCCTGCTCGCCTCCGGCGCGGCGGGAAACTCGAAGATTGACAAGGCCGGACCCGACTACGATGCCTTTCTTGAGGCTCTTACGGCAGTGGGCGTGTCCCTCGCGCGGCAGATGGCGGCGGACGGAGAGGGCGCCACGAAGTACGTGGAGGTGACGGTATGCCACGCGAAGACGCAGCGGGACGCCGACCGTGCCGCGCGTGCCGTCGCGAAGTCGCCGCTCGCCAAGACGAGCTGGTTCGGCAAGGACCCCAACTGGGGCCGCGTGCTCGCGGCCGTGGGCTATTCGGGCGCGGCAGTGGACGACCGTGCCGCAGAGGTGTTCTACGGGAAGACCTGGGCGTACCGGAAGGGGAAGGTGGCGGACGCCGCCCAGCTCGCGAAGCTCGCCCGCGAAATGGAGGGGCCTGAACTGAAGGTGACGGTGGACCTGCACCTCGGCGACTTCTCCTCCACGATCTACACGTGCGACTTCTCACTCGACTACGTGCACATCAACGCCGACTACACGACCTGACGGGCGAGACTGCACGCAGCACCGTTTTTTTGGTATAATCTTCTCCGTCTCAAAAAGGAGCTAATAGCGAAATGACAATCAGTAATGACATAAAGTATATCGGCGTAGACGACCACGATCTCGACCTGTTCGAGGGACAGTACGTGGTACCTCGCGGCATGGCCTACAACAGCTACGTGGTGCTGGACGCCAAGGTGGCGGTGATGGACACCGTGGACCAGAACTTCGGCAGCACTTGGCTTGCCAACCTCGACGCAGCGCTCGCCGGCCGCAAGCCCGACTACCTCGTGGTGCAGCACATGGAGCCGGACCACTCGGCGAACATAGACCGTTTCCTCGCGAAATATCCGTCTGCGAAGGTCGTCGCGTCCGCACAGGCGTTCAAGATCATGGAACAGTTCTTCGGTCCCTTCGTGGCGCCGGCGCGTCAGGTCGTGAAGGAAGGCGACGTGCTCGACCTCGGCAAGCACAAACTCCAGTTCGTGGCCGCACCGATGGTACACTGGCCCGAAGTGATCGTCACGTACGACTCAACCGACAAGGTGCTCTTTAGCGCGGACGGCTTCGGCAAGTTCGGCGCGAACGACGTGGAGGACCCTGAAGGCTGGGACTGCGAGGCGCGTCGCTACTACTTCGGCATCGTCGGCAAGTACGGTCCGCAGGTCCAGGCGCTCTTGAAGAAGGCGGCCGGGCTCGACATCCAGACAATCTGCCCGCTCCATGGTCCTGTCCTGAAGGGCGAGGAGGTCGCGCACGTGGTGAAGCAGTACGACACCTGGAGCTCATACGGCGTGGAGTCCCCTGGTCTGTGCATCGCCTACACGAGCGTATATGGCCACACGAAGGAGGCGGCCCTCCTCCTGCGGGACGAGCTCATGAAGCGTGGCTGTCCCAAGGTGGCCATCGCCGACCTCGCGCGCGACGACATGCCCGAGACGGTCGAGGATGCGTTCCGCTACGGCACGCTCGTACTGGCCACGACAACCTACAACAACGACTGCTTCCCGTTCATGCGCACGTTCGTGGAACACCTCGTCGAGCGCAACTACCAGAACCGCAAGGTGGCCCTCATCGAAAACGGCACGTGGGCGCCCGCGGCCGCGAAGACGATCAAGGGGCTGTTCGCGAATTCTAAGGGCATTACTTTCGTCGAGCCTGTGGTGACGATTCGCAGCGCCTTGAACGAGGCTTCGCGCGCGCAGATCGCCGCGCTTGCGGACGCGCTCGTGAAGTAGAATGGAATTCACGGTTGCGAGCTGCGCTGTGTGGAGGGCGGGGGATAGCGCATCTCCCGACATCTCCTTCATTCCGCCGTTGGAGCGGAGGAGGCTCACGGGCGTGGAGCGTGCCGCGCTTTCCGTGGCGTGGCAGGTGCGTCCGGAAGGGGAGGTACCGGTCATTTTCGCCTCGCGCTGGGGTGAAATCGGCGTGACCGTGAAACTCATGAAACAGTTCCATGCGGACCACGAGATGTCCCCCGCCGGCTTTTCCGCCTCCGTACACAACGCCGCGCCGGGTGCCTTCTCCCTGCTCACGCACAACCACGCCCCCTATACGGCTATCGCCGCACGCGAGCGGTCGCTGGAGGCGGGGATCCTCGAGGCGCTCGTGCAGGGGACGGCGGCCCGCTCGGCGAGCGGGCCCTACCAGGGGGCGGTAGTGTTCGTGTTTGCGGAGGAGGCGACGCCTGAGTTCTACGCGCCGGAGTTCGGTCCATTGCAGGTAGCGTGCGCGCTTGCGGTGCGGCTTGAGCCCGGCGGACCGTGCCGCGCGGAGTTCCGCGCGGCGGAGTGTCCGCCCGTCACATTCGATGCGGCGGAAGCGTTCTTCTCCGGGCGCACGGACGTGCTTGAGGCTGCATCGTTCACGCTTACGCGGGGCTGAGCCGACATGGACGCGCCGCGCCGACTCTGGGTTCGATTGCCGCGCAGCGCGCTTGCGCTGTTCTTCTTCCTCGCCTTCGGCGTGGGTGGGCTTGTGCTCGGGTGCATCCTTTTCCCGCCGCTGATGCTATTCAGGGCAAAGCGAGCGATGCGTGCGCTCGTGCGCGGCTGCTACAAGCTATTCGTGGGCGTGGGGCGCATGACGGGTCTGTTTCGCGTGGTGATGTCGACGGAAGACTGCGAGCGCCTAGCGTCGATGTGTGGGTACGTTGTGGTTGCCAGCCACCCGTCGTTGATCGACGTGGTGATTCTGCTCGCATATCTGCCGAATGCGACGGCGGTGGCGAAGGCCGCGGCGGGGCACAACTTCTTCTACTCGCGCGTCGTCAACGCGGCGTTTCTCGTCAACGACAACCCCCAGCGCATGCTTGACGAGGCGCAGGCTCTCCTGTCGAGCGGCGTCAACCTCGTGATCTTCCCCGAAGGCACGCGCACGCCGGCGGACGCGCCGCAGCGGAAACTTCACCGAGGGGCTGCGCAGATTGCACTACATGCGGGCGCGCCGGTACAGTGTGTGACGATCGCGTGCGACCCGCCCGTTCTCGCCAAGGGACAGCCCTGGTGGGACGTGGCCGACCGCGTTATCACGTTCACGCTTCGCGTCTGCGGCGAGATTCCCGTTGCCTCACCAGAGCCGGGGACAGTCCCCCACGCTGCGGCCGTTGCCCTGACGGAGCGTATGCGGTCTCTTTTGTTCCACTAGCGCGCGGCGCGCCGTTGTGGTATAATGATTGCGCCTTACGGCAAAATTTTTCATCAACCAACAGGAGAAGACAAATGCAGATTAATCGACGTGCGTTCCTCGGGACGGCGCTCGCGGCGAGTGCCGCGGCGGCGACGCGGGGCTTTGGAGCCTGCTCATGCGGGGCAGCCTGCTCGTGCAGCGCAGGCAAGTCGTGCGGGTGCGTCCAGCGGACGCAGATAGGCGTGCAGCTGTACTCGATCCGCGGATACATTGGCGGCAAGAAGGGCGTCGGCCTCGCCAAGGCGCTCAAGGATGTCGCGGCCATCGGATACAAGGGCGTGGAGTTCGCCGGCTACTACGGCAACGACGCGAAGACGCTCAAGGCGATGCTCGGCGACGCCGGCCTCGTCGCGTGCGGCACGCACGTGGGACGCGGCGAGTTCAGCCCCGAGAAGATCAAGGCCACCTGCGAGTTCAACCTCGCCTACGGCAACAACCTCATCATCTGCCCCGGCGGCGGCAACTTCCCCGGCAAGAAGCAGAAGCTCGACGACTTCCTCAAGATGCTCGTCGACTACTACAACCAGGCCGCCGAGACCGCCGCGACGTATGGCTGCAAGATCGGCCTCCACAACCACACGCGCGAGTTCGAGCTCAAGATGAAGGACGGTACGACGTACTGGGACTACTTCTTCTCCAACACGTCCAAGAACGTCTGCATGGAGCAGGACGTCGGCTGGACCACCTGCGCCGGCGCCGATCCCTGCGAGCAGTACCGCAAGTATCCCGGCCGCTCGCCCACGCTCCACGCCAAGGAGAACGGCATGGGCAAGGGCGTGAAGCAGTTCGACGCGATCCTCGGCCAGCCTGGCAAGCCCGGCGCCGTCGGCGTTGACTGGGACAAGCTCTTCGTCGCCACCGACAAGGACGGAGTGAAGTGGTATGTCGTGGAGTGCGAGAGACACTGCGACGACCTCTCCGCCATCAAGCCGTCGTTCGAGTTCCTCAAGGCGAAGGGACGCTGCTGAAGAATTGTTCACAAATGACAATTGCCACAATTGTTCACAAATGGCAAATTGCAAAAGGAAAGATTTTGACATGAACCTCAACAGAAGAAACTTCCTCTTTGGCAGCGCGGCCGCTGCCGCGATGATTGCGAACGCCGCTGACAAGAAGGGGCTTCGTCCACTCAAGGCCGGCGAGACGCGTACGGTCGGCCTCATCGGATGGGGCATCCAGATGCGTAGCGCGCTCGTCAGCCAGTTCCTGGCCCAGAAGAAGGCGGTCCGTATCGTCGCCGTCTGCGACGTGAACAAGCTCCGCCGCGAGGACGGCGCGAAGAAGGTCAACGCCGCCTACGCCAAGGCGGGCCTTCCTGCGACCTGCAAGGCCGTGGCCGACTTCCGCGACATCATCAACGATCCTGCGATCGACATGGTGTGCATCGCGACGCCCGACCACTGGCACGCCTACATGGCCGTCGAGGCCATGAAGCACGGCAAGGACGTATACTGCGAAAAGCCGCTCACCTTCAACGTCGACGAGTCCCGCAAGGTCATCGCCGCGCAGGCGAAGTACGGCCGCGTGTTCCAGACCGGCTCCATGCAGCGCGCATGGCCCGAGTTCCGCACCGCCGTGATGATCGTGCGCAACGGCTTCATCGGCGAAGTGACGGACGTGGAGGCCAACTACGGCCGCGGCGGGCAGAAGCTCGGCGGCCCGTCCCACCCGATCCGCTTCTTCGACGACCCGAAGAACGCAGCGAAGGAGAACGCGCCCGCGCCTTACATCGATTGGGACATGTGGCTCGGCCCCGCCAAGTGGCGTCCGTACTCCGACCAGCTCGCGCCGCGCGGCACGCGGGAGTCCTACCCGATGTTCTGGCGTTTCGACGACGACTTCGGCACTGGCTACAACGGCGACTGGGGCGCGCACCACCTCGACATCGCCCAGTGGGGCCTCGACATGGACAAGAGCGGTCCGTACAAGATCATCCGCTCGGATGAGCCGTACTCGACGGACCTCTTCCACGGCGGACGCCGCCAGTTCGGCATGAGGATGCTCTTCAAGAACAAGCTTGGCCATGACGTGGAGCTCTACCACGGCCCGTTCGGCACGTGGGGCACGGTGTTCTACGGCACCGAGGGCATCGTGGCCGTGAACCGCGGCAAAATCGCCGTGTGGAAGGGCAAGGGCGTGCGGCCCACGCCTGAAATCCGCAAGCAGATCGCCGACATGAAGTTCACGGGCATGGAAGTCGTCGCCGCGTCCGTCGGCAAGGACTACGGCACGGATGCGGTCTCCAAGAAGGATAACCGCCTCGACGCCGCCATCAAGAAGCTCACGGAGTACTTCAAGCTCGACACCGCTCCGGTGCAGGTCTACAAGACTACGTCCCGCAGCCAGGTGGAGAACTTCCTCCAGCACATCGAGGATCGCCAGCCCACCGCCTCGCCCGCCGAGACGGGCGGCCGCAGCGCGATTCTGTGCCAGCTCTGCAACATGAGCTACGTGTACGACACGGGCTTCGACTGGGATCCTGTCGCGAACGACTTCGCGAACGGCACCGGCAAGGGCATCTCCCTCAAGCGCGACTTCTGCCGCAACGGCTGGGAAGTCGTCGTCTGACGCACCTGAAAGGTTGCGTTTACCTGTGGACACAAGGGAGGGTTGTACTTCCCATGTGTCCACAACTTTTTTATCCGCATGTTCCGCACCGTAATCGCACGCCTCATACCAGGCAACAACCGGCTACATCCGGTTGCATAAATTTTAACATTTCCTGCTTGCTTTCCCGTCAGAGGCGTGTATAATGCACTCCTAACTTTCATTAGACAATGCAGATTAATAAGTGCCAATCAATGAACAAGGCAAAAATTAAAATGCTCGCGATTTTCGCGAGTTGTTCCGCCGTTATGGCTTTTTGTGGCTGTGACGGGTCGAAATCGGAACCTGGCGCGCAGGCCAATGCGGCCACGACAAGTGCGGTCGATTCCGTGAGAAGCGGCGAGAGCGCCGCTTCCCCGACGAGCGCACCTCGGGGAAGCGACACTCATGTCGCTTCACTCTCGCAACGGGCCGCGACGAACGCGGCCGCTCCCGGTGGGGCGAAGTCGGAGAAGGCGAAGCCTGAAAAACCGAAGGAACCAGAGGTCTGTGGATTTGACGTTGACGGGCTCCGTGGCATTTACATTCAGGTATCTGATACGCCAGATTTGACCGCGTTCATGGAGTATGTAGAGATTGTGCCGAATCCCGGGCCTGTGACGACGGACTACTACGGCTGGAGTCAGAAGGTGAAGGTGATGGCGGACTTCCAGCCGCGCACCACGTATCGCGTGACCGTCAAGGCTGGTCTGCCGATGGCTGACGGAAAAGTGACGAAGGAGGAGTTCCGCCGCACGTTCAAAACTGGCGACCGTCCGGCATCCGTCGCGTTTGCCGCCCGCGGGCGTTACCTGCCACCTGCTGGCCGCCGCGCCATCGCCATCGACACCGTGAACGTGACGAACCTTGAATGCAGGATTCGCCCTGTGCCGCGTGCGAACATCGTGCAGCTCCTTGCGCGCGAGGAGGACCGCTACCGCCGCTACTATGGCGGCGGAGGAGATTCGGAGGAGACCAAGGACATCTCCGGCGAGCCTATTGTGAAGAAGTTCCGTCTATCTCCGCGCATCAACGAGAAGATCACCACGCCCCTTGAAATCCGCGACGTGGACGGCGTATCCGCGAACGGCGTGTACCTCGTGTCGGCGAAGGACGCCGGAGACAGCTCGTCCGACGAGATATACCGTCTCGTGTGCCTTACGGACATCGGTCTCTCGGTGCGCCAGACGGAGGGGTGCGTGTACGTGTGGGCAACGTCGCTCACGCAGGGCAAGCCGATCGCCGGGCTGCTCGTGTCGGTGTACGGCGCAAACAACGTCATGGTGGGCGAGGGCATCACGGATGCCGACGGCTGGTGTGCCTGCGATGTGGCGAAGGACGCGGATGCGTTTGCGGTTGTCGCCTCCCGCAAGAACGGAGTCGATTCGTCTTTCCTCGCGCTCACTAAGCAGCTTGACGAGACCATCGCGAAGGGTGCGCGTCGGTCTTTTGTGGCGAAGAACGCATGCGAGGCTTACGTGTGGACCGACCGCGGCATCTACCGCCACAACGAGAAGATACTCGTACACGCGCTCCTGCGCAATGCGGAAGGCAACGCGCCGAAGCCGTTCCCCGTCACTCTTAAGCTCGTGGATCCCGAGGGAAAGGTCTTCGCGCGCAGCACAGGGCTGTCTGACATGGTTGGCGCCGTCGCGGCGGAGTCGTTCGTCGTGACGGACGACCAGATGAGCGGCGTGTGGACCGTCGAGGCAGTCACGCCTGGCGATCCAGACATAGAGATCGGTTCCCGCACAATCAGAATCGAGGAGTTCGTGCCTCCGCAGATTCGCGTGAAGGTGGAGACGCCTCCAGGTCTTTCTGCTACGAACGTGTCGTTCACCGTCGTGGCCGAACACCTCTTCGGTGGGCCCGCGAAGGGACTTCCGGTAGAGGCTGCGGTGGCATTCTCGGATGAGCCGTTCGCGCCGCGCGGCTGGAACAAGTTCCGCTTCGGCGACGAGAACCGCAGCCTGCAGCCGAACTTCGAGAAACTGGACAGGCGCACGCTGGACGCCAACGGGCGCGCGGAGTTCGCCGCCGCCATGCTGCCGCGGAGCCGTCCGCGTGCGGCCGTGAAGATGACGGCGCAGGGTTCGGTGTTCGAGACGGGGGGGCGTCCCGCCGCCGGTCGCGCTATCTGCACGCTCCACGTCTATCCCTACTACATCGGCGTGATGTTGCCGGACATCCTGCGTGAGGATCGCCAGCCGCAGGCCTGTCGCGTGGTGCTCGTAAATCCCGACGGCACGCCGCATGTCGGCGCCCGGAAGCTCGAGGCCCGGTTCGAGCGCATCGAGCACGTCTACGGACTCAAGCGCAACGACAACGGATTCTTCGAATGGATGAGCGACAAGGTGCGTTACCCGATGGGCGCGCCCGTGGAGGTGGGCGTGACGGCGGAGGGAGTTGCCACGCTCGAGGTGCCCCGCTCGTCCTGCGGCGACTTCGCCGTGACGCTGCGCGATCCCGCCACCGATGTCTCGTTCGGCGCGTCATACTGGGTGGGCGGCGCGGATGACGATGCGTCCGTGCGCACCTCGCTCGCAACGCCGTCGCACGTGACGCTAGTCGCGGACAAGCCCGTCTATTATCCTGGCGACGTGCCGCGCATCGCCGTGAAGGCCCCGTTCAAGGGGTACGCCTGGCTCGAGGTGATGGGCCGCGACGTTGCCTACTCGCGCGTCGTGGCGCTCACCAACGCCACGGCGGAGGTCGAGCTTGAGCCCGTGAAGGCTGCGTTTGCACCGGGCGTGGACGTTGCGCTGAGTGTGGTGCAGGCCGCAACTGCCGGACAACGTCATGCCGCGAACCGCGCCTGGGGCGTGGTGCCGATCAAGGTGACCACGCGCGACAGCGCGCTCGACGTTCGCGTGGCGGCGGACGTGGCGTGCGCCGCGTCCGGCGGCAGCGACCTCGTGGCGCACGTTTCCGCGAAGGGCCTTGACGGAGTGCGTGGCGCATACGCCGCCGTGACGGTGGTGGACGAGGGCATCAACCTGCTGACGGACGAAAAGGTGCCCGATCCCGTCAGCTGGTTCGGCGAGACGCGCGACGCCTACCATCCGCTTTACGACCTCTACAACTACCTGCTTCCAATCGTCGACGACCGCCTCAAGCGTTCGGGCGTGAAAACGGGCGGCGGCGCGGACGGAGACCTCTTCAACCGCATCAGCCCGGTGCCGAGCCGGCGCTTCAAGCCGCTCAGCCGCTGGCAGTTGAACGTGCCGCTGCAAGACGGCCTTGCGGACGTGAAGTTCAAGCTTCCCGAGTTCGTCGGCGAAGTGCGCGTGACGGCAGTTGCCTACAACGCGCGCGCCACCGGCGCCGGCGCCGTGCAGGCGAAGGTCACGCCGAACCTCGTGATGCAGGCGGACGCCCCGCGCTTCGCCGCGCCTGGCGATACGTTCAACGCCACGCTTACGCTTTCCAACCGCAGCGGGAAGGATGACACGTGTACATACGCGCTTCAGATAGACGGGGCAGCAGCCCTTGCGCCTGGGGCGAAGGGGACAGGATCCGTGAAAATCGCCGACGGCGCGTCCGAGACAGTTTCCGTGCCGGTGGCCGCCGGCGCAGTTCCCGGCGAGGGGCGCCTCGTCTTCACGTCCGAGGGCATGGGCGAAAAGCACACGGTCACGATCGACCTGCCGGTGCGTCCTGCCGCAGCGTGGGCGAAGACAGCCGAGACGGTGTGTCTTGCTCCGGGCGAGTCGCGTACCTTCCGCAACACGGCCGCCGTGTTGCCCGAGGCCGCACGCCGTACGTTCACCGTCGCGTCCAGCGGCCTTGGCGAACTCGCTGCCGCGCTAGAGTATCTCGCCGCCTATCCGTACGGCTGCCTGGAGCAGACGGTGTCGCAGGTCTTTCCGCTAGTCGCGGCCGGCGGCGTGCTGAACACGCTGCCCGTGGACGAGACGACTGCTGCCGCCGATTCGCAGAAGGCAGTGGACGCGGGCATCCGCCGTGTGGTGTCGATGATCCACTCAAACGACTTCTCGATGTGGCCGGACAGCTCCTATCCGCCGTGGGACCGTAGCGTGTCGCTTTGGGCCGCGCACTTCCTTCTGGAGGCCGAGGCCGCCGGATTCAAGGTGCCCGCACAGCCGCTCGGGCGCGTAAAGGGCTTCCTGCGCACGTGGGCGATGTCCACGAACGCCACGACGAGCGTATACGCCTGCCACAACCTGGCGCTCGCCGGCGCGGCGGACGCCGACCGCCAGTTGCACTGGTATGACCGCCGCGCGCAGCTTTCCGTACTCGACAGAGCCCGTCTCGCCCGCGCGTTCGTGCGGTGCGGAGACCGTGCGCGCGCCGTTGAGCTCACCTCCTCGCTGCCGGTGGAAGACGTAAAGACCGCAGCCTTCTCGATTCATGCGCTGATGGACCTCGATCCGCAGGACGCGCGTCTGCCGGGACTCGTCGTGTACCTCAACAACCACCGCGACAAGGTGAGTGCGCACTGGGGCACCACCGCCGAAAACGCGCACGCCCTCCTCGCGCTTGCAACCTGGTACCGCACGCGCGCGGTGAAGGGCGATCCAGACGTCAAGTGCGTGGCCGACGGACACGAGACGGCGCTTCCCGTGAAGAAGGTGCATGCCATACGCGGCGGCGGCGACATTGTGCTGACTAACGTCGGGAAGGGCCCCGCGTACGTGACGGCCACATGTCTTGCCCTGCCGGACGCCGCCACCGTGCCGGCCGTTGCCGACGGCATCAACATCACGCGCCGCTACTTCATGTCGGACGGCTCGGAGGCCAACCTAGACAAGCTTTCGCGCGGCGACCTCTTGCTGG
This sequence comes from uncultured Lentisphaerota bacterium, assembly GCA_946413265.1. Taxonomy (GTDB): domain Bacteria; phylum Verrucomicrobiota; class Kiritimatiellia; order RFP12; family UBA1067; genus RUG572. The sequence goes on along the minus strand of CAMKJU010000045.1, from coordinate 5,518 downwards.
TGGAACTCACGATAGGCAACCAGCATAACCACGTCTACGCCGACCTCGTGGTAGAGGACCTCCTGCCGGCCTGCTTCGAGGCCAGCAACACGCGAGTGGACGGGTCTGCATATCCGTGGATTGAAAACGCAAAGATGCTGAACTGGGAGATGCGCCGGGAAATGCGCGACGACCGGATGCTCTTCTTCTCGAAGCGCTTCCGCGACTCGGGCGAGGATGGACGAGTGGCGCGTGCCTACTACGCGGTGCGCGTGGTGAGCGCGGGCGATTTCATCGCTCCGGGCGCTTCGGTGGAGGCGATGTACGACCCCGCAGTGCGCGCACGCACGGCGCCGCGGCGCATCCGCGTGGAGCGGTAAGCTGGTTCTTAAAGCAAATTTGTTTGAAGGAGAAAAGAGATGAGCAAGAAAAACAGCGACGTGTTCTCTGAGGTGATCGTGGGCATATTCATGGTGGCCGTGATCGCGCTTCTGGGATACTTCACGATAATCATATCCGGCGTGGACGTGATGTTCGGACGCAAGCGCGCAACGGCGACGATAGCGTTCAAGGACGTCGGCGGCCTGAAGGAACGCGACAACGTGGTCTACCGCGGCATGAAAGTTGGTACCGTCGATAGGATCATCCTCGGCCAGTCGAACATCCTCGTGGAGGCGTCGGTGGACGATGACGTGGTGCTGCGCAAGTCGTGTCGCGTGTCGGTGTCGGCGCTGTCGCTCCTTGGCGGAAACTACCTTCTGCTGGAGGAGGGTACGGGAGAACCGCAGCCGCTAACGACGACCGTTTTCCACGGCGAGCCGCCAGTCGACTGGATGCGCGACCTCGGCACCATCGCGCGCAACCTGAGCGACCTGACGTCCGACGGTAACGTGCGGAGCATCGTGACGAACTTCGAGGCAACGGCAGCCAACCTCAACACCATCGTGTCGCGCGTGCAGCGCGGCGAGGGTACGGTGGGCAAGCTCCTCTCCTCGGACGAAACGGTCTACAACGACATAAGCAATGCGGTCGCCTCCGCCAAGACGGCGGCGGCGGACATCAGCGCGATCGCCTCTCGCGTTGAACGCGGCGACGGTACGCTCGGCAAGCTCCTCTCGACGAACGACGTCATCCACGCCGACCTCCGCGATGCGCTCGTGTCGGCAAGGACGGCGCTGGACGCGGTGAAGTCCGCCGCTACCAACATCAACGCGATTGCAGCGCGACTGGAGCGCGGCGAGGGCACGATGGGCAAGCTGCTGTCTTCGGACGACGCCGTGTACGCGGACCTCAAGGCGTCTCTTGCGAACATCCGCAAGGTCACGGACGACCTCAAGGTAGGCGAGGGCCTTGCGGGACGCCTCGTCTACGACAAGAAACTCGGTGCGGACGCCTCCGAACTCCTCGACAACCTCAATGGCGTCTCTTCGCGTCTTGCAAAGGGATCGGGCACGCTAGGCAAGCTCATGACAGACCAGGAGCTGTACAACGAGCTCAACGCCCTTATCAAGGACGTGCGTCAGATCGTGGACAACTACCGCGACACGACGCCCGTCTCGACCTTCGGCTCCCTCATCATGGGCGGGCTGTAATGATCTGCATTTCATCGGATGGTGCGAGCCCTCCGGGCCGAAGTTTTGGTGGGGCGCGATCACAGAGCGCGCCGCCGGAACGGAGGCCAGAACCTTGGAAGAATGGTAGGGTCACGCGTACCGCGTGACCGAAACGGTAGGGCGGTCGCCCCGCGACCGCCGGTTGAAGGGGCGACGGCGGCGGAGAAGGCGACGATGCGGTTCTTCAAGGTGGTGGTGGAGGTGCAGTAGGGGGGGACGGCTCGCCCGGAGGGCTCGCCCCACCGAGCGGCGCGCGCGGGGTGCGCGCCCTACCGGGTGAAGCGGCGAGAGCACCGAAAGGCCGCGACAAGCACGGCCGCTCCCGCAACGGGCAAGATGCCCGTTGGCCTAGTTGCGGGCGAGACGCCCGCCACCCCGACAAGCGCGGCATTAGAGGCCGAGAAGGTCGCTGAACCGGACGAGTGCGTCGAAATAGCCTTCGGCCTCGACGATTGGGGCGAGTTCCCCGTCATAGACAAGCGCCCTGCGAAGTGAAACTTCCTTGCCGACGTGAAGGCGTTTGGCCTTTCTCTCCACTTCGTCGATCACGTCGTGCCCGATGTTTCTCTTCCGCTTGATCTCCACTATCCAAAGCGTGCGTTTCTGTCGGACAAGAAGGTCGATCTGCAGACCTTCGCCGCCCGTCCCTTTGGAAGGCCTTTTCCGGAAAGGCGCAGCGTAGAGTATGGGCGCCTTCCCAAGGTGCAGGAACTTGGTGAGCGAACGGAAATTGTTGACCACAAGATTCTCGAAGGCAAGCCCCATCGAGGTTTCCCATCCCGGCAGCGCGTCGAGGGAAATGAATTCGTATGCGTCGCGGTCAATGGATTCCCGAAGCGGTTCCACGTAGCGGAGATAGAACCGGGCGTGGTTGTCGCTGAGGCGGTAGATCTTTTCGCGGGCCGTCTCGCCCGTTTCCGGGTTTGATTCTGCATCTGCGGTGATGAGTCCGCATTCTTCCAGACGGTCGAGCGCGCGGGAAACGTGGCCGTTGCGCTGCATGTCGAGGAGGCGAGCGATTTCGCTGACACTTTTCCGGCCGTCAACCAGCGACCGCAGGACGCGCGCGGTAAACGTGGGCTGCTCGGTGATGACTTCTGTGAACATTTCGTCGAAATCAACGGCAAGTGGCGCATGAGGAATGAAGAACATGTTTCGGAGGTTGTCGGCTGCGGAAAGCGAGGGGTTGACTTCTTCAAGGTAACGCGGAACGCCGCCAGTCACGGAGAGGACGTCGATGATCTCACGCATGTCGATCCGCCCAACCGTGGCTCCCCAGAACTTGACGCACTCGGAAAGGGGAAGTTCCGGCACGACGATGTCAAGAGACCGGCGTCCGTAGAAGTCGCCGCTGTCGATGATCCAGTCCTTGATCCACGACGAAACGCTCCCGCAGATAACCAGTACGAGACGGCGGTGCTTCTTGAACAGATTGTCCCACGCCACTTTCAGGGAACCCGCGAACGTCACGTCGTAATAGGCCATCCAGGAAATCTCGTCGAGGAGAACGACGGTACGCCCCTCGTCTCTGATTTCCCCGTCAAGACGCGCGAAGGCGGATAGCCAATCCGGAGGAATCGTCCGTTCTGCATGCGTCTGGAGAGCCAGTTGCGATGCGAACGCCGAAAGCTGGTCTGCATTCGACATCTTGTCCTTCGGCTTCAGTCCCTCCAGCTTGATGAATCTGGCCTTGCTTCGGTTCGCGAATTTCTCGATTAGCGTCGTCTTGCCAATCCGACGGCGTCCGCGGCATGTGACGAGCGAGGGGACGCGCTTGCCCCACAGGGTTTCCAGACGGTCTATGATTTCTTCACGGCCGAAAAAAGATAAATTACTCTGCTTTGCCATAACGCAGTGTAGGATAGCAAAATCCCACGCTGAGGGCAACATGAAAAATGGCACATTATCATGTTTTCTAAAACAATGTGCCATCGAGGTTGAGCCTAAGATACTGGCACGTTATTACTGTTTGCTGAATAATGTGCCACTTCAAAGATATCTTCATGTTTTGGGTGGAGGATCGAGAAGGGGACGGAGAGGCTGGATGGCGAGTGGAAGGCGGTTGAAGGGGCGACGGCGGCGGAGAAGGCGACGATGCGGTTCTTCAAGGTGGTGGTGGAGGTGCAGTAGGGGGGACGGCTCGCCCGGAGGGCTCGCCCCACCGGGCGGTGGCGGCTCGACCGACTTGAGCCGCTAAATGGATTTTGCCGACAAGAACTTATGATATACTAATCATCATCTTACACAAACAAGGAGATTTATATGGTGACTAGAAAAGCACTTCTTCTGGTGGGGGCGTTTTTTACAGCCGCTGCTGTCAATAGTGGAGAAGTACAAGCACCTGCCGTAGTGCCAACTGAAAAGCCAGCATTGGTATTGAAGGGTCGTACCATAGCGGATGTGCAGTCGAACGAAATCAGCGGCACCGCCATCGGCACGCACATGCGTCCGCGGAACATGATCGGGTTCAACAAGGTCATGCTACCGGCGGTGAATGGCCAGCCGGCGCGTCTGCGCGTCGAGATGCAGATGATGGACTCCTACCACTTGAAGTGCATCGTGCTGGAACTCTTCGACGGTGCGGACTTGCCGGCCGCCGTGACAACAAGCGTACAACAACAAGTTGGAGCCGTGGAGGGAGTATATGGCCGTGCTGTCGCCGCCAGCTATGTACTCACGAAGGACCATGGTCTCGGCTGGAAGTTCGTGAACGCGGATGGTTCGCTCAACGGAACTGCCCATCCGCTCGTGACCAACCCAAAGGGCGCGGGTTATGGAATCGCCGACCTCACGCTCGTACCACGCGACATTGACGTGGGTGGCAATTGCGGCGGTCGCGGGGCGACCGCCCTACCGGCGCATGGTAGGGTAGCCAGCCCTCTGGCCGCCGAGGATCAGATCGAGGCCGCGCGTGGTGTGATCGCGCGTTTCGCGGGAGAAGCGGTGGCACGACAGCTCACGCTCGAAATCATCCCGTTCGACGCGGGGAGGCCTGTCTTCGAGGTGCTGGAGAAGGGAAGGCGTCTCCGCGCCTCCAACGGCGCGACGCTCGCGAAGGCGTTCTACACGGACGTCACGCGCAAGGGCGCGGGCGTTTGTTCGTGGAGCGGTAACCGCTTCGACGCGAACATGTGGAAGAATGGCACGCCGAACGACGACCTGCGCGTCGTCTCGCCGTTCCGCCGCCACCTCTACATGCAGCCCTGCACGGCGTCCTACACCACCGCGTTCTGGGACGAGGAGCGCTGGATGCGCGAGATCGACTGGATGGCGCTTCACGGTTACGATTTGCCGAACGCCGTCACCGCGTTCGAGGCGATTCTCGAGCGGGTGTGGAAAAAGCACGGCTTGACCGACGCTGAGATCGAGGCGTCGTTCGCGGGACCGGCGTATCTCGCGTTCTCGCGCATGAGCTGCGTGGACAACGCGATCAGCCATCTGCCGGCGGCGTGGCGGAAGCGATCCGTGCCGCTCCAGCATGCAATATACAAACGCCTGCGTTCGCTCGGCATGGACGTGATGGCGCAGGGCTTCGCGGGTGCGGTTCCGGGAGGCTTGAAGCGCGTTCATCCGAACGCGAAAATGGCGCAGCTCACGTGGTGCGGACGCTACCATTCGTGGTTCCTCTACCCCGACGATCCGCTATTCGTGCAGATCGGCGCGGAGATCGTGCGCGAGTGGGAGAAGGAGTTCGGCAAAGGGAAATACTACCTCTGCGACAGCTTCATCGAGATGTCGCGCTCGATGCCGTGGCTCAAGGACGGTGACGAGGCGACGCGCAAGGGGCTGGAGACGTGCGGACGCAACATCTACGGCGCGCTGAAGGCCGCGAATCCCGACGCCGTGTGGACGCTCCAGGGATGGATCTTCATCAACGCGCCGAACGTGTGGACGAAGGAACGCGCCGATGCTTTCCTTTCCACCGT